>NZ_DDVT01000023.1:0-281228 GCF_002345795.1 Tatumella sp. UBA2305 | reverse complement strand
GTTGAAGCTGACCGGTAAGCCGGGTTCTGTCGTGGACAGTCATTCGTCTAGGCCAGCAATCGCTCACTGGCTCAAGCAGCCTACCCGGGTTCAGTACGGGCCGTACCATGTGAACCCCTATTTGGCCTTGCTCCGGGTGGAGTTTACCGTGCCACGAACTGTTGCCAGCCGCGCGGTGCGCTCTTACCGCACCCTTTCACCCTTACCTGATCCCGTAAACGGGCCATCGGCGGTTTGCTCTCTGTTGCACTGGTCGTAGGCTTGCGCCTCCCAGGCGTTACCTGGCACCCTGCCCTGTGGAGCCCGGACTTTCCTCCCCTCCGCCCGTCTCCCCGAAGGGACGACGACGAAGCGGCGACTGTCTGGTCAGCTTCGGCGGCGGATGATAGGGTATTCGGCGCCATTTGTCACGCGTCTTGCTCATTTTCCTGTTGATCTAATGCGTAACGATACAGTGCATTTTTCTTCACGCCATGAATCTCTGCCGCCAACGCTGCGGCTTTTTTTAGCGGTAATTCCCGTTGTAACAGGCTCAGGGTACGCAAGGCTTCAGGGGGCAGAGCTTCCTCTTCTGCACGGTAGCCTTCCACAATCAGCACCATTTCGCCCTTGCGCCGGTTTTCATCTTCTTTAACCCAACGGAGTAATTCAGCCACCGGTGCGCCATGAATACTCTCCCAGGTTTTGGTAATTTCCCGGGCCAGTACTACATACCGGGCTTCTCCCAGTTCCTGCACCATATCCTGCAGACAATCCAGCAGGCGATGGGTAGACTCATAAAATATCAGGGTACGAGGCTCAGTGACCAGAGAGCGTAAGGTATCGCAGCGCCCCTTGGTTTTTGCGGGCAGAAACCCTTCGTAACAGAATCGATCTGACGGTAATCCCGAGGCGCTTAATGCTGTTATTGCTGCACAGGCTCCGGGTAGTGGCACCACCCGAACTCCTGCCTGACGGCATCTGGTCACCAGATGATAGCCCGGGTCATTAATCAGCGGAGTACCGGCATCAGAAACCAGCGCTATACTTTCACCTGCCTGTAACCGGGTTATCAGTAGATCAGCTTTTTGCTGCTCATTGTGGTCGTGTAGTGCGAACAGGCGCGCATTGATTGCGAAATGTTGTAGTAACATGCCGGTGTGGCGTGTATCTTCTGCGGCAATCAAGTCTGCGTTTGACAGGACATCCAGTGCACGTTGTGTGATATCGCCCAGATTACCTATCGGGGTTGGGACGATGTACAAGGTGCCCGCAGAAATCTCTGTCTGATCGTTTTGTTTCATTGTTTCATCCGAATTGCCGAATTATTATTAGGCGTTCTGAAAAAAACATAACCGGAAACCGTATGCTTCTTTCAAATGTGAATCGTCGTAAAGCAGGGCGTTTTGTTCCTGTCGTTCTCGCCGGACTTATTCTGGCTGCTTGCTCCACTCAGGGGCCACAGACACCTGCGGTGAATGTGCAGGCTCCGGCCACCGGCACCTCTGCTTATTATCTGCAACAAATGCAGCAAAGCAGTGATGATAGCAAGACCGACTGGCAATTACTCGCCATCCGCGCATTAATGGCTGAAGGAAAATACCCTGATGCCGGCAAACAGTTGCAGACACTGCCACAAAAAATCACCGCGACACAACAGCAGGAGCTGAATTTACTGAAAGCACAGTATGCGGTTGCCACCCATAATTCTGCCGCGGCCTTACCCTTGCTGAAGTCTACTGATGTTTCCGGTTTATCTGCCGATCAGAAAACTCGCTATTACGCGACCACGATTGCTGCGACCAGCAACCAGCCGACGCTGGAAACGGTGCGTGCTTATATTGCCTTACAGCCGTTATTACAGGGCGATGCCGCTCAGAAAAATATTGATGCCACCTGGCAGACACTGCGTAAATTCCCTCAGCAACAGACCAATAACTTCGTGTTCAATGCTAACGAAAATATTTTGCAGGGCTGGCTGGATTTACTGGGTGTCTACTACCGCAGCAACGGCGATCAGAATGCACTGAAAGCCGGGGTGAAAGACTGGCAGACCCGCTATCCGGATAATCCGGCGTCGAAACAGCTTCCTGCAGGGTTACTGCAAAGCATGAATATGACGCCGGCTTCAACCAATACCATCGCCTTGCTGCTGCCATTAACAGGGCCAGCGGCAGTATTTTCTCAGGCGATAGAGAAAGGTTTTGAAGATGCACGTAACGGGGTCATTAATCAGGTGACGGCTGCTGCTGCAACTGCAGCGGCACAAACCGGCAGTACCACGCCGGCAGCCGGGACAGCGTCCGCTAATGGTGCGCAGGGGGCTGTGACTCCTCCGGCAACTACCACTGTGACCGGCAGTGCTAACGCACCGATCAGTGCAACTTCACCAGCAGATCCTAATGCGGTGGTGAGCCCGTCGGCCGCATCCGTCCCGGGCAGCACATCCGGGGGGGCAGCTGACAGCGCAACTCCGGTAACGGCTGCGGCGCCAGCACCGGTGCAGGCAGAAGCAACCCCGGCCAGCAGTAACGCGCAAATTAAAGTGTATGACACCAATGCTCAGCCGGTGGCACAGCTGATTCAGCAGGCTCAGAATGACGGCGCAACGCTGGTGGTTGGGCCTTTGCTGAAAGAAGATGTCAGTACCGTGGCCGGTTTATCTACCCCGCTGAATATTCTGGCACTGAATGAGCCAGGCAGCCTGCAGAACCACCCGAATATGTGTTATTTCGCATTATCACCCGAAAATGAAGCCCGTGATGCGGCTCGCCATATTTGGGCGCAAAACAAGCGGATGCCTTTGTTACTGGTCCCGTCGAACAACTACGGAACCCGGGTGGCGAATGCGTTTACTCTGGAGTGGCAAAAACTGGGGGGCTCGGAGGTTGAAGAGCAGACCTTTGGCTCAGTCGCAGACCTTAAGCAACGAATTAACAGTAGTTCTGGTATTCCGATGTCCGGAACTCCTGTAGTGGTTCAGGCACCTTCAACCGCGGCACCTGGTGCAATATCGGTAGCAGGTCTGACCTTTAATGCACCACAACAGCCAGCCCCGGTCACCGACACACCGACATCCGGAAAGGTAGACTCGGTATATATCGTGGCAAGCCAGGCTGAACTGTCACTGATTAAACCGATGATTACTATGAGTACGGGCTCCCGTAGCAATATTGCACTGTATGCGAGTTCACGTAGCTCTCAGGCCGGCTCCGGACCCGATTTCCGCCTGGAAATGGATGGATTGCAGTTCAGTGATATTCCATTACTGTCAGGGGCTAATCCGGCATTAATGCAGCAGGCAGTAAAAAACTTTAACAATGATTACTCGCTGACACGTCTGTATGCCATGGGTATTGATGCATGGACACTGGCTAACCATTTTAGTCAGCTCCGCCAGCAACCCGGCTACCAGGTTAACGGTGATACCGGTATTCTGAGTGCCAGCCAGAATTGCGTGATAAACAGGAAGTTATCATGGAATCAGTATTCTCAGGGACAAATCGTACCGGTGCATTAAGCCGGATTTTCAGCGGAAAGTTACAGGAGCGGCGTGCGCGCCGTTTTCTGCAACGCGCCGGTCTGAAATGGGTGGCGAGTAATGTCAGTTATCGCTCAGGTGAAATTGACCTTATTATGCGCGATGCTCATCAATGGGTATTTGTCGAAGTCCGTTACCGGAAGACGGATAACTATGGCGGCGCGCTGGCCAGTATCACCCGGCAAAAACGACAGCGAGTACTGAAGGCTGCCGCCATATGGCTGGCAGCCAGGCAGCAGAGTTTTGCCACCACAGACTGTCGTTTTGACATCATTGCCGTGACCGGGAGCCGGTGGCAGTGGTTAACAAACGCTTTTAATACCGAAATGTAATCACCAGGTGGTCTTGTGCAGGAAAGAATTAAAGCTTGTTTTACCGAAAGTATCCAGACACAAATAGCAGCGGCTGAAGCCTTACCGGATGCTATCTCACGGGCAGCAATGACTCTGGTTCAGTCATTGCTTAACGGGCATAAAATCCTGAGTTGTGGTAACGGAGCTTCAGCAGCGAATGCGCAGCATTTTACCGCCACCATGATAAATCACTTCGAAAATGAACGTCCCAGCCTGCCCGCAGTCTCATTAAGTGCAGATAATATTATGCTGACGGCTATCGGTAATGACAGGCAGCATGATGAAATTTATGCCAAACAAGTCAGAGCACTGGGCCAGGCAGGCGATGTGTTACTGGCTATTTCTACCCATGGTAACAGCCGTGATATCGTCAGGGCGGTCGAAGCTGCGGTGACCCGCGATATGACCATTGTGGCTCTGACGGGGTTTGACGGTGGAGAACTGGCCGGCCTGCTCGGGCCCCATGACGTTGAAATTCGCATCCCTTCGCATCGTAATGCGAGGATTCAGGAAATGCATATGCTGACGGTGAATTGTCTGTGTGAACTGATTGATAACACGTTATTTCCCCATCAGGAATAATTGAAGGAGCATGAATGAAACAATTTTCGGTGTTAGCGATTCTGATCTCTTCCCTGATGCTACAGGGTTGTGCGGCCGTGGTGATCGGTAGCGCAGCCGTGGCAACGAAATCGGCAACCGATCCGCGTACCGTCGGCACTCAGGTCGATGATGGTACGTTAGAACTGCGGGTGGCCAATGCCCTGGCAACCGACAAGCAGATTAAAGCTGAAACCCACATTAATGCCACGGCGTATCAGGGCAAAGTACTACTGACCGGTGAGGCACCATCGCAGGAACTGGCTGACCGGGCCAAACAGATTACTGCCGGTGTGGAGGGCGCAACGGATGTTTATAACGAAATCCGTATCGGGCCGAATGCCACACTCGGCACATCTTCCAGTGATACCTGGATTACCACCAAAGTCCGTTCACAGTTACTGGCCAGTGATAAAGTTAAATCTTCCAACGTGAAGGTGACCACAGAACAGGGTGAAGTATTCCTGTTGGGGTTGGTGACTGCGCAGGAAGGGCAGGCAGCTGCAGAGATTGCCAGCCGTGTCAGTGGGGTAAAACACGTGACCACTGCCTTTACTTTGTTGAAGTAACCCTCACTTCAGGCAGCCATTCAGGCTGCCTGAAGACTCTCTTTAGAGTCAATAATCAGTAGTTTCCCGTCTGTCGCTGCCGTGATCTGAATTTCTGATTCATCTCTTATCAATGCTCCGTCACCACAGGTGAGTGCCAGCGCACCCTCTTTTCCCGCCATCGATAACTCTCCGTGGACTGATTGCAGATAGCACCTGCTGCCTTTCAGACGAAACGGCAGTGACTGCCCTTCACGGAAATTAATCTGATAAACCCATACCTGCTGGCGAAGCTGCATACTGCCATTTTCCCCCTCGGGGGAAGCAATCAGAATACATTGTTCATCGCAGGGTAGTGTCCGGTGCTGTATGGGCGGTGCGCTTTGTTGTGGGCAGGCATTCAGCCATAGTTGCAGACGGACTAACGGGCGAATTTTGCAGGGATTGGATTCCTGACAGATACTGTTGTCACTCGCCGATAACAACAGCGCTTCTCCCTCAGTGGCACGCGAAATTTGTCCGTCATTACTACGGTATTCGGCCTCTCCTTGCAAAATGATGTTCAGGACATCGACTTTAGGAAAACTGCGGGGCTGAAAACTACTTCCTGCTGCCAAAACTTCCTGATTCAGCACCTGAAGGTATCCGAAACCCATCAGCGCAGGATCAAAATAGTGACCAAAGGAAAAGCTGTAGCGGGCTTTCAACCAGCCATAATCGGCAGTGCCGCATTTTTCTGCTGACCGGAGCGTTAGCATTTTTCCTCCTGTGGATAATATTCTGCTTTTATCTTAAAGGGCTGGACGGCGTAATGTTAGCCAGTTAATCTGCCTGCTATATTCAAATTTACTGAAAGAGAATCCGATGGTAAGAGAACGAGCATTGACACTTGAATCTCTGCGGGTCATGGATGCTATAGACAGGCGGGGCAGTTTTGCAGCAGCAGCAGATGAACTCGGCCGCGTCCCCTCTGCGCTGAGTTACACTATGCAAAAGCTTGAGGAGGAACTGGACGTTGTGTTGTTTGATCGCTCGGGCCATCGAACGAAATTCACGAATGTCGGGCGTTTGTTACTTGAACGTGGCAGGGTTTTACTGGAGGCGGCAGACAAGCTCACTACGGATGCTGAAGCCCTGGCTCGTGGCTGGGAAACTCATCTGACGATAGTGACCGAAGCGCTGGTGCCATGTGAACATCTGTTCCCGCTGGTGGATCGCCTGGCAGAGAAAGCTAATACTCAGGTTTCAATCCTGACTGAAGTACTGGCCGGTTCCTGGGAACGACTGGATCAGGGAAAAGCCGATATCGTGATTGCGCCAGCCTTACATTTCCGGACATCCAGTGAGATAAATACTCGTAAATTATACAATATGAAAGCCGTTTACGTTGCGAGTCCGGATCACCCGATTCACCAGGAACCGGAACCCCTCTCTGAAGTGACCCGGGTAAAATATCGGGGCATCGCAGTGGCCGATACTGCGCGGGAACGCCCGGTAATTACTGTACAGTTACTCGACAAGCAGCAGCGTCTCACAGTGAGTTCTTTGGAAGCTAAGCGTAAGGCGCTACTGGCGGGACTGGGCGTTGCCACTATGCCGTGGCCGTGGGTAGAGAAGGATGTGGAGGAAGGGCGGTTGAAAGTTGTCAGCCCTGAGTATCGCAGTGATATCGATATTATTATGGCCTGGCGGCGTGACAGCATGGGCGAAGCAAAAGCCTGGGCATTGCGCGAGATCCCACGTTTGTTAGCCAAATATCAGACATCTTCAGTGTGGTAACAGAGGGCGGTATGGTTTCCGCCCGGTCATCAGGTCAGCGGTTAACCCGTCGGTGTGGAACCAGCCAGTCATGCTGTGGACCGACAGGGATAATTCCGTACGGATTTATCTGCCGGTGACTGGCGTAATAATGGCAACAGATATGTTGCAGATTGACTGTCTCAGCAATCCCTGGCATCTGATAAATCTCGCGCAGGAAGCCATACAGATTAGGGTAATCAATAATACGCCGGTGGTTGCATTTGAAATGCGTGACATAAACATCATCGAAACGGATTAAGGTCGTCCATAACCTGATATCGGCTTCCGTCAGACGGTTACCGGTCAGATATCTCCGCTCTGCCAGTAAGGCTTCCGCTTTGTCCAGCCCGGTCATCACACTGCTCACCGCCTCATCATAAGCTTGTTGCGTGGTCGCAAACCCTGCACGGTAGACGCCATTATTGATTAGCGGGTAAATCCAGTCATTGAGCTCATCAATTTCCTGCCGCAGATCAGGCGGATAAAAATCACGATCGTTGGCGCCACAGGAAGTAAAAGCAGTATTCAGCATCCTCAGTATTTCGGCAGATTCATTGCTGACGATGGTCTGACGCTGCTTATCCCACAGCACCGGAACCGTGACACGGGTTGTGGCCTGTGGGTCGGCCTTCAGATAAAGCTGATACAGATAATCCAGTCCATAGAGTGGATCACCATCGGCCCCCGGAAAATCATGGTCAAATGTCCAGCCATGTTCCAGCATTAGTGGATGGACGACAGACACTGAAATCACCTCTGTCAGTGCTTTTAACTGGCGCATCACCAGTGTGCGATGTGCCCATGGACAGGCCAGCGATACATACAAATGATACCGGCCTTTTTCGGCAGCAAATCCGCTTTCGCCGGTTGGGCCGGCTTCCCCTTGCGGGGTGACCCAGTGACGCCACTGTGATTGTGTGCGTACAAAATTACCGCCACTGGCTTTGGTATCGTACCAGACATCCTGCCAGCGACCTTCAGTCAGCATTCCCATAATAATCTCCGGAGATTAACAGCCAGACAGTGATTTTGCAGGACAGGACGCACAGATGAAAGGAGAAATATCTGTGTGAGTCTTTCGGGTTCAGAAAAAAACAGCCAACCCGAAGGCTGGCTGAGATAGCCGGAGTTCATTTTCGTGGCAAGGCATTACGTATGACCCGCCAGCTGCTCCATAAGCCGAAAGCGCGCTTACCCCAGCGAAGCATGAATTTCGGATGGCGTAGCGACCATACGGCGGCAAGACCGCTACCGATAGCAATATATCGGCGTAACCCAAGGGCGGTATGCCACAGTTCATCGTAGCGCCGTGTGGACTGATACCAGTCACGCTCGCAGGCTTTTAAGTCAAGCCGCTGCTGCTGAACGACGGCCAGTAGCTCATCGCGGCGGCGTTCAATGTCGCGACGGCTCATGACTGGCGCTCCTCAAGCAGCTCCCGATCAGTGGACAACTCCTTACGGGTATGACGCAACAGGGTCGAGCGCCGGGATTTCACCAGTACCCAGACTCCGAGGATCAATGCCAGGGCAAACAACACTCCGGTAGTGATGCCGATAGCCATCAGGCGATACTCAGCGCCGACTGCAACGATGATTAATATCATCAGACTCATGAGTCCAAATGCTGTGAAAATCATGGTTAAACCCACCATTAACAGCATTTGAATCAGGTTCGCTTTTTCCTCTTCCAGCTCGACAATTGCCAGACGAACCCTTGTTTCGACAATACTGGCAAGGGTTGTCACCATTCGCTGGCCTATAGTAATCAGGCTTTTGCCCGGTCCTTCATTTTGCGAGTGAGTAGCCATAATTAACGGCGCGAAATCAGAATGCCAAACACCACACCCAAAGCAGCAGCGATACCGACACCGTGCCACGGTTTTTCATGTACGTAATCGTCGGCCTTCTGTGCCGCCTCACGGGTCGTTTTGGCAATATTCTGACCGGATTCACCGAGGCTGTCACGGGTGCTTTGCAACGTTGCCCTGGCTTTCTTATGCAGTTTATCGACTTCAGTTTTTGATTTTTCGCTCGCACCACTCAGAACTTCTTCCAGGGTATCCGCCAGAGTTGCCAGTTCAGCACGCAGGTCCTGTGATGATGGAATATTAGCCATTTAAAACTCCTTCTGAAAGTTGTGTTAAACCGCAAACGCGGAGGAAACAGACTCAGTCATGATTCTCATTCAGACCCATGAGTTATAGTCATGGCACAGTGTTGCTGGCTATCCGGTGTCAGTGACTACTTCATGGGTGCTGTTTACGCGATACTTCGTTGTCAGAACAGCTATTTTGTAATTCACTCAGTGCCCTTTTTAACCCATTAATCCTGCGTTGGTTATGGTGTCGCTGCGCAAGAGCAATCTCATGCTCAATGGCAGCCACCTTTTCCCGGTATTGTGGCGGGCAACGGTTTCCTTTTGCCTCAGCCGTGGCTGATAACATCATCAGAATGTAAATCAGCAGTACCATTATTTTCATCAGGATCAGCGTTATCGCATAAGAGAATGAGCAAAAAAACAGTACCGGTTATATTTACCTGACTGTTTTCATTTGGTTATCTGAGTATAGATACAGGTGACGGAAAGTTCAAAGTTATGGCGGGCCTGTAATATTAAATCCGTGGTTTCTGTAAACCCTCCATCCCTCAGGCACTGGTGTACGCGTCAGAGAGTATCTGCTTAAGTATTTTTTGTGCGGTCAGAAGTTGTTCTTCGTTTTGCAGGCGGATCACCAGCTTGCCCTTTTCAGGGGTAATACTTTTGATATTCACACCATGAGACGCCAGTTGGTGATAAACAAAGAAACCGTCGGGTAAATTAGTGCCTTTGCGGGCAACACCTATTTGTATCTGTGGCTCCTTCGCCAGCCATCCTGAGGACAGTACGCCCCAGGCGATAACCAACATCGTGCTGATTATGACAACGCCTGCCAGCCGGAAACGAATATACAACGCCTGCGAATGCTGCATTAACCGGCATCCCTGTCTTGCCTGGAACGCTTACGCCACAAAATATATAACGAGCCAAACAGACCAAACACCAGTAAAACCAATGGCAGCATCATCAGGCAGAACATCAGTTGATCTTCGTACTTGCGGAATAACGGGGTTTTACCGAGGGCATACCCTGCTACAGTCAGTATAACCACCCACAATAAGGCGCTTATCCAGTTAAAAAATTGAAAACGGGCACTTTTCAGGCCGGAAATACCGGCGATGGTTGGCAACAGGGTACGGACAAATGCGATAAACCGGCCGACCAGTAAGGCTGATAACCCGTGACGGTGGAATAAGCTATGGGCACGCTGATGGTACTGGGCCGGAAGATGGGCCAGCCATTTCTGCACCAATGGGGTATTCCCCAGCCATCGTCCCTGGATATAGCTAATCCAACAGCCAAGACTTGCGGCAGTGGTCAGAATAAGTATGGTGAGTGGAAAGCCCATGGTGCCTTTGGCAATCAATACCCCAACCAGGATCAGTAAGCTGTCTCCCGGTAAAAATGCGGCAGGCAGTAAACCGTTTTCCAGAAATAAAATAATAAATAAAATGCCATAAATCGCCCAGACCAGTGAAGGATCGGCAAGTGTTTCAAAGTCCTGATGCCATAAGGCGTGGAGTAAAGCTTGTAGGGTATCCATGTTCTGTTCCTGGCCATCATTAACATCCCCGGGAGAAGTCTTAAAGATAATGCACTCCGGGGAATCTGCCGGAATGGATTCAGACTTCTGCTCAGCGACCTTTGGTTTATTTCACTGAAGGGTAAAAAGAACGAACTAAGTGTAACAAAAAATATGTGACTTCAATACAGCTAACACTTCGCTGAGGCAGAGTTTTACCCGGTCAGGCATATTGCAAAAGGATATTTACAAGGACTGACATAACAGAGGTGAATTAGCCGGATGAAGGGGCTCAGTGGCGCTTTGGATGGGATGAAGTTTAGGATAATTCATGACTGAGTAGTAAGTTTCATAATCAGTATCACAGTGCACGTGACTATCGCTCTTCAGGGGACTCAATCATTACCTGTAATGATGTAAGTGAGCATGATAACGGGGGAAAATAGTGTTTCCCCCTGTGACTCATTACTTCGGCAGATTTTGTTCAGCCAGCGATAATTTTTTTTGCTCTTCGGACTGACAAACGGCGGCGGTAAACAGAATATCGGTGGATGAATTGAGTGCTGTTTCGGCAGAGTCCTGTAACACGCTTATCAGGAAGCCAACAGCTACTACCTGCATGGCAGTATCATTCGGAATTCCAAACATATTGCAGGCGACAGGAATCAGCAACAGCGAACCGCCGGCAACACCTGACGCCCCACAGGCACAGAGCGATGCTACCAGGCTCAGCATAATCGCGGTAGGCAGATCGACCGGGATATTCAGAGTATGAACAGCGGCCAGGGTTAGTACGGTAATCGTAATTGCCGCACCGGCCATACTGATATTGGCACCGAGCGGAATAGAGACTGAATAGGTATCTTCATCCAGCCCCAGTCGTTTCGCGATGCCCATATTTACCGGGATATTCGCCGCCGAACTTCGGGTGAAAAAGGCAGTCACGCCGCTTTCTCTCAGGCATAAAAAGACTAACGGATAAGGATTACGGCGAATTTTCCAGAATACCAGCAGAGGGTTGATGACCAGGGCCATGATCAGCATACAACCCAGCAGTAACGACAACAGCGATGCGTAATCCCAGAGAGTAGAGAAGCCACTACTGGCCAGGATGGATGACACCAGACCGAAAATTCCCAGTGGTGCGCATCGGATTACTTTACGTACCACCCAGCCAATGGCCGAAGAGATATCATTAAGTACCTGGCGGGTATTGTCACTGCTGTGGCGGAAAGCCAGTCCCAGACCAATCGCCCAGACCAGAATACCGATATAGTTGGCGTTAATCAGCGCATCAACAGGGTTAACCACCATACTCAGCAACAGGCTGTTGAGAATTCCACTAATGCCCTGAGGCGGAGCGATTCCCTGATGGGCATTAGACAGCAGCAGTTGCTGTGGAAAATGATAGCTGGCAATGACCGCAACCAGTGATGCAAAAAATACACTCAACAGATAGAGGATCACGACAGGCCGAATATTTGACTGCTTACCCTGTTGATGATTCGCAATAGAGGAGGTCACCAGTACCAGAACCAGGATTGGGGCTACCGCTTTCAGCGCATGAACAAACAATTCACCTAACAGCCCGACAGAACTGGCCGTCTGTTTGGAAACCAGCGCCAGTAAAATACCCGCCAGGAGTCCGACAATAATCTGTCCGACCAGGTTACCCGTACGTAACCAGCGCAAAAAACCATTTTTTTTATTAATCATATAATATTTACTTAATTGTCAGGATGTTATCATTTTTTTAACTTTTGCCGAAGTCGGTAAAATGACGTTTGCCCGCGCAAGTATAAGTAAAAGATCTGCAAGATAAAGGATAAATTCAGGGCAGAGTCTATGACAGCAGAAATAAGTAAGGTGTATTGCAGGCGGTTAAGGGGATAAATAACGCTTTTTTTGCAAGTTTCTGTATTTAACAGGGAGGTATTACCTCCCTGCGGGAGATTATCTTGTTATCCGTTTTGCGATAGCTGGCGGTTTTTCAGATGATTAATCAGTAACGTCACCACTAAAATAGTCGCAATCACTGCCAGCGAGACGAAGGTGGGAATATGCCAGATATCGAGTAGCAGCATCTTGATACCGATAAATACCAGAATAATCGCCAGCCCGTATTTCAGTAATGAGAAACGCTCTGCAATACCCGACAGCATGAAGTACATGGCCCGTAATCCGAGGATAGCAAACAGGTTAGAAGTCAGAACGATAAACGGGTCGGTAGTGACTGCAAAAATTGCAGGGATACTGTCCACCGCAAAGATCACATCACTGAATTCTACCATGATCAGAGCCAACAACAGCGGCGTGGCATAACGTACGCCATTGCGGATAACGAAGAATTTTTCTCCTTCAAGAGTATCGGTCACCCTGATATGCCGGCGTAGCCAGCGAATCATAGGTTTGTCACCGGTATCCTGCGCTGATTCTTTTTCCGGGATCGCCATCTTTATTCCGGTGATCACCAGGAAGGCTCCAAACAGGTAGAGGATCCAACTGAATTCATTGACCAGCCAGCTACCGGCAAATATCATCCCGGTACGCAGGACAATAGCGCCCAGTACACCATAGACCAACACCCGTTGCTGCAACGCAACAGGTACAGAGAAATAGCTGAACAGCATCAGCCAGACAAAGACATTGTCGACCGCCAGTGCTTTTTCCAGCAGATAACCGGTGAGAAACGCCAGTGTCTGAGTGCCGGCGACTTCCGGGCCGACCCGGCTATTCAAATACCACCACAGTGCGGCGGCAAACAGCAGTGAAATGGTAACCCAGACGACCGACCAGAAAGCGGCCTGACGGAATGACATGCCTGCACGGTCACGACGGCCCTGCAGTCGAAGGTCGACCAGCAGCATGATGACAACAATAACTGCGAAACAGCCCCACAGCAGGGGATTACCAATGCTATGCATAATTCTGTCCTGAAAAAAAACGGCTGAGATCAGAAGATGTCAGCCGCATATTTACTGCAAGCAAACCTCACCTTCCGGCAAGGTCTCACTTACAACACAGAATTATTCCGGGTTGCCTGGTGACCGGTTGTTTTTCACAACGTAATGACGATCAGCCAGCTTTTAAGTTACTCCCCTTTGCTGTATGTAGCCTGGCAGAAGGCACGGAATATTACAACACACATTGGATAATATTTAGAAATATTCAGACATAACCATCCGGCCCGGGCGTCCATTCCCGAATTGCAAGCCTGCAACGACAGTTTTATCATGGCAATCTCGCCCCCTCTGTGCAGGACACTCAGTGAAGGAAGGAAAGTTCGTACTCAGTTGGACAGCGTTACTAATAGCGATACCCGTTGGCTTTGCCGGAGCCATGGTCACGCTTGGTTTCCGTCAGGTTATAGAGTGGGTTAACCGTCTGTTATTTGGCCGTAGCGATGATATTACGCTGGCGATGCATGTCTGGCCGTGGTTTTTCTGGCCGGTGATTGTCGGAGGTGGTGGGGTGATAGCCGGTTTTTTCCTGCGCTATGCCGTCGCGCTTGAGAAAAAGCAGGCTGTGGGTACTGATTACCTGGATGTGCTGAATGCACGACTGGATGCGGTACCTACCCGTACTTCACTGTTTCGCGCGCTTTCCTCTGTGGCCAGTATTTCCAGTGGCGCTTCCATTGGTAAGGAAGGGCCGATGGTACAGTTGTCGGCGCTGTGCGGCAGCATTATTGGCCGTTTTTTGCCCGGCCGTTTTCATCTGAACAACTCTGATGTGGTGGCGATGGCTGCCGCTGCCGGACTGGCTTCGGTGTACCATGCCCCCCTGGCCTCGGCGATTTTTGTAGCAGAAGTGGCTTTTGGAATCAGTGCATTGCAGCGTCTGATTCCGCTGGTCATTGCCTCCGGGACTTCAGTGATGACGATGTGGTGGCTGGGCTACCGTTCTGCGCTCTATCCACTGGCTGATGTCAGATTTAATGTCAGTATTCACAGTGTGCTGATCGTGATTGTCATCGGCCTGGTGTGTGGGCTGGCGGGGGCGGCATTTATTACTCTGGCGGGATACAGCAAAAAGCAATTTTCACGCATCCGCAGTTTGCCCTTCCGGCTGGGGATCGGGGGCGCCGCGGTAGGGGTACTGGCCATTTTCTCTACTGAGATACTGGGGAATGGTTACGAAGTTATTATCAATATTTTCAGTGGTCAGTATCTGTTATGGGGGCTGGCCGGTCTGCTATTGCTTAAACTGCTGGCGACCTGTTGCTCTGTCGGCTCTTCCGCTGTGGGAGGGATGTTTACTCCCTCGTTGCTGATTGGGGCGTTAGTCGGTGCTATCTTTAATGTGGTGACGGCTGATGCCGGCTTTGCTGCGCAGCCTGGCTGGTTGTATGCAGCTCTGGGGATGGCAGCTGTACTGGCGGCCATTAGCCAGGCGCCTCTGATGGCCATGCTGATGGTGACAGAAATGACTCTTAACAGCAGTTTGTTGTTTCCGCTGATGATAGCTTCGGTTTTGGCGACGATGGTGGCTTATCGCCTGAAATCGGCAGTCACCTATCCCCTGATCTCTACTCATTTTAATCGTGCTGAAGCGCGTTATGACTTCGATAATACCACGATAGCCGAACTGATTATCCCCGGTGCGGCATTGCTTCCTGATGCTCCGGTGAGCGATGCGCTGGCGATCAGTTCGCTAAAACGTGAGCGCTATGTGTATGTGATTAATGAAAGCGGACGTTTTTTAGGGGTAGTGTCTATCCATGACATTGCCGCCAGTGTACTGTCGCAAAGAATTACACCGGATTCACCGGTCCGGGAGGTCATGGATAATGATTTCCCGTACATCTGCCAGGATAAAAGCCTGCGTGAAGGCTGGGAGGCATTTTCTAAGGTTACCCTGGAACGTCTGCCGGTACTGAGCGATGATAAGCAACGCTATTTTCTGGGTGCGCTGACCAAAACCAGCCTGATCCGTAAGGCCGGAGCCTTTATCTGAACCGGTGGTGACGGGGCCGGAGACAATAGCTTGCTTTACGGTTGGGTTTATCCGGTAAAGCCAGTATACTGCGCCCCTTTTCTGCGTGACCCCCAGACCTGTGCCGGAGATACCATGAGCCAATTCGAACTGAGTGATGTTTCACTTACCCTGCATCGCTTTCCACGTACCGGCGATGATAATGCGTTACAGGCCTGGGATGCGGCTGACGAATATTTGCTCCAGCAGGAGCTGCCAGCGGGGCCGGTGGCTGTTTATAACGATAATTTTGGGGCGCTGACCTGTGCGCTGGTTCAGGCGGGTCGGCAGGTCTGGCATATCGGGGACTCACTGAACAGCCAGCAGGCCGCTCAGATGAATCTGGCGGAAAATCAGCTCGATGCAGGGCTGGTCACTTTCCTCGATAGTCTGAGCCCACTGCCGTTTGCACCTGCGGTGGTGTTAATCAAAGTGCCCAGAACACTGGCGCTGCTTGAGTATCAACTGACCAGCCTGCGCACTGTGGCTACTCCTCAGACGCTCATCATCAGTGGTGCCAAAGCAAAGGATATCCATAACTCGACCCTGGCTATCTTTGAAAAGATTATTGGCGAAACCCGTACCTCGCTGGCGAAGAAAAAAGCCCGCCTGATTTTCAGTCAGCTGACTGTGCCGCAACTGGCTGAACGTGATTTGGCCCTGCGCTGGTCGCTGGATGGCACGCCTTACATCATCCACAACCATGCTAATGTATTCTCCCGTCAGTCACTGGATATCGGTGCCCGTTTCTTTATGCGCCATCTGCCGCGCAATATTGAGGGAGATATTATTGACCTCGGTTGCGGTAACGGCGTTATCGGGCTGACAGTACTCACTCACAACCCCGAAGCGACGGTGCATTTCGTAGATGAATCGTGGATGGCGGTTGATTCGGCCAGAATCAATGTCACAGAAAATCTGGCCGATGACCTGCAGCGTTGCCATTTTACCGTCAATAATTCGCTGAGTGGTTTTTCGGCCGACAGTTTTTCGGCAGTAGTGTGTAATCCTCCGTTCCATCAGCAAAATGCGGTGACCGACCATGTTGCCTGGCAGATGTTCCGTGATGCCTTCCGTTGCCTGCGTTATGGCGGCGAATTCCGGGTGGTGGCAAACCGCCATCTCGATCATCAGGGCAAACTGAAAAAACTGTTCGGTAACTGCCAGGTGGTTGCCTCAAATACTAAGTTTGTGGTGCTGCGTTCGGTTAAATTACGCTAAATCTGCAATGCCAGTGCAGTCGCAGAGGCAATGGCCTGGCGGGCATCTGTCTGTGAATTCTGATTATCTCCGGCCAGTATATGCACAGGTCGTTGCTCTCCGGCTAACTGCAGTTGCTCTGCCAGTGTGGAACAGGGTTGTTGGCCGGTACAAATAATAATGGTATCGACCGGCAGTAGTTGTGGAACTCCCTGATAATTAATGTGCAGACCCTGATCATCAATACACCGGTAATCCACACTGCCCAGCAGACGTACGCCATTTGCCTGCAGGTTAATGCGGGAGATCCAGCCGGTGGTTTTCCCCGGCCCCCGACCGGGTGTGGCAGTACTGCGTTGCAGGAGCCAGACCTCGCGGGGAGATTTCGCCGGCAACGGTCGGATCAGACCGCCACGCTGTTGGCGCAATGGATCGACTCCCCACTGTCGGCAAAACTGCTGTTGCTCTTCTGCCAGCGCAGTCGCACGCTCAGGCTCACAGAGATATAACGCGATATCTACCCCAATTCCACCGGCACCGATCACGGCGACCCGTTGACCTACCGGCACTTTTTCCTGCAATACCTGAATCCAGCTCACGACTGACGGGTGGCCGATGCCGGGTATCGCGGGCATCTTTGGAAGAATTCCGGTCGCGAGGATCAATTCATCGAACCCTGTCAGCAGCGCCGGAGTGACGGTAATACGGGTTCGAATTTCCACCCCGTTGGCCGCCAACTGGTAACGAAAATAACGGAGTGTCTCGTTAAACTCGTGTTTCCCCGGGATCTGACTGGCCAGTAGTAGCTGTCCCCCGATGTCAGCACCGGCATCGAACAGGGTGACCTGATGCCCGCGCTGAGCCGCATTCAAAGCAAAGGCCATTCCGGCGGGACCGGCTCCGACCACCGCCAGTTTTTTCGGGGAAAGGGCCGGTAATACCGGCATTTCGGTTTCATGGCAGGCGCGCGGATTAACCAGACAGGAGGTGATTTTTCCGGCAAACACGTTATCCAGACAGGCCTGGTTACAGGCAATGCAAGTATTGATTTGCTGAAATTGTTGTTGTCGGGTTTTTTCGACGAACCGGGCATCGGCCAGAAAGGGTCTGGCCATTGAGATCATATCTGCATACCCGTCAGCCAGCAGTTGTGCCGCCAACTGTGGGTCATTAATCCGGTTAGTGGCTATTACCGGAACACTGACATGGCGGCGCAGTTCTGCTGCCAGCCAGGTAAAGGTTGCCCGGGGAACGACAGCGGCAATGGTCGGAATTTGCGATTCGTGCCAGCCAATCCCGGTATTGAGCATGGTGACCCCATTGCGTTCCAACAGGCGTGCCAGCAGCAGGGTTTCTTCCGTCCGGCAGCCTTGTTCCACCAGATCAATCATCGAAATACGAAAGATGATAATAAAGTCATCGCCGGCCGCCTTGCGAACGGCTTTGAGAATGTTAAGGGCGAAACGCATCCTGCCACGGGCTGTTTTCCCAAAGCGATCCTGACGTTGATTGGTTGCCGGAGCCAGAAACTGATTGATCAGGTAACCTTCGGAGCCCATGATTTCCACACCGTCATAACCCGCCCCGCGAGCCAATTGCGCACAATGTGCATAACAGTTAATCGTACGGGTAATCGCCTCATCACTCATTTCTGTGGGAGTGTAAGAATTAATCGGGGCTTTCAGCGCGGAAGGCGCTACCAGCGAGGGCTGATAACTGTAACGTCCTGCGTGCAGGATTTGTAATACAATTTTCCCTCCCGCCTGGTGAACCGCCTTGGTCACTGGCTGATGCCAGCGGGCTTCATCTTCACTGGTCAGGCAGGCAGAATGCGGATTAATCCGGCCCTCGGCACAAGGGGCGATGCCCCCGGTGACTATCAAAGCGACGCCAGCCCTGGTGCGCTCTGCATAGAATGCAGCCAGTCGTTCCGCGCCCTGCGGATGTTCTTCCAGACCGGTATGCATGGAGCCCATCAAAAAACGGTTATTAAGCCGGGTAAATCCCAGCTCCAGTGGCTGAAACAGTAGTGAGACAGCTTCCACCATAATCATCACTCACAGGCAAGTGGTCGGATGAGTTAACCATAGTCCGGTTGTCGCAGAATCCTACTACTTCGGCCGTGAGTTGTGAGCAGAGTCAAATAACTTCTGTGGATCAGGCAGGGTTGGCCGCAATCCAGGAAAATCTCAGTTGGTATCCTTCGTCGGTGTGGGTATTGCGCCGGTAACTGGCCCCACTTTCCGCCATGCAGTAAGTGCAATGCTGCAGGCACTCTATCTGAGTGTCGGGGACTCCTTCATGGGTAAGCATCTGTCGTGCCAGCCCGGGTAAATCCAGCCACAGGGCAGGGAAAGATTGTGGGGCGCAGTCGCGCACAGCGTTCGGGTTTGTGGGTGGCTGCGGGTACCAGGGAATGGCACCGTTCACCCGTGGGTTTTGTTCCATTTCTGCCAGTAACGGCATACCGAGTTGATAGCAGCAGGGGCCGATGGCGGGACCAATGGCAATAAATAAACTGTCAGACGGAGCACCCTGTTGCCTCAACTGATGCAAGGTCTGCTGAAGCACCCCGGCTAACGTTCCCTTGAGTCCGGCATGCACGGCCGCCACCTGGCGGGTCTGCGGAGAAGCGATCAGTACCGGCAGGCAATCTGCGGTATATACCGCCACCGGCTGGTGGTCGTGGCTAATCAGCGCATCGGAAACTGCCTGTTTCGGCGGAAAGTTTTGTTCCGCGGACAGTACATTCGTCGTATGTCGCTGAATGCCATAGGCGGTATTTTCCGGAGGACGAACACCGGCAGGCAGAAACTGGTGGCTGACCCACCCCAGAGAGTCAAGCAATGGGGATCGCAGGCCGTCAGTAGCGGTAAGAGGCATAAGTATTTCCTGTGTCAGAAGTGCATCCGGAGTTGCATTTTCGGTGAAGATACTGCGATAGTCATCACGGGGTCAACTCCTGATAACTTTGGCATAACAAGAGGATATCCGATGCAAAAACGCTGGCTTATGACGTTACCGGCCGTATTTATTCTCGGGCTGACAGGATGTGCTGACAACGCACAACAGCGGCTCAATGATCAAACGGTGACGGCAGTGAACTGGACTCAGCAGTCCGGAGAGTATCAGGCTCTGACCTGGCAGGCATTTAATTTAGCGACAATGGCCTTCGATAAAGCGGCCTCTCTGACCGGAAAACCGAAAGCGGTGATAGTCGATCTGGATGAAACCATGCTGGATAACAGCGCTTATTCAGCGTGGCAGGCGAAGAATGGTCAGCCGTTCACCGATGCAACCTGGTCCACCTGGACCCGGGCCCGGCAGGCTCTGGCCGTACCGGGATCCGTAGAATTTGCCCGTTATGTGGACAGCCATGGTGGCAAGGTCTTCTATGTTTCTAATCGCGACCAGAAGGATTATCAGGCGACGGTCGATAATCTGAATGCGCTGGGTTTCCCGGGGGTGAACAGCAACACAGTACGACTGAGTACCACTACCTCGAACAAACAGGCCCGGTTTGATGAAATCAGACAATCCGGAGAGAATGTGGTGTTGTACATCGGCGATAACCTGAATGACTTTGGGGGCGCGACCTGGCACAAAAATAATGTGCAGCGCCGGGCATTCGTTAGCGCCAACCATGCTCTGTTTGGCACCCGGTTTATTATCCTGCCAAATCCAGAATATGGAGACTGGGAAAGTGGTCTGGCCGATGGATACAATAAACTGAGCGATCAGCAGAAGATTGAGGTGCGGGAGCAAAATTTACGCGCGTGGAACGGTAAGTAACCCCTGACCCTTCAGCCTGGCACCGCATCAGGTGCCATTAAAATTGTTAATTATTGCTGGTCATTTGCTGTTATTTTGCCAGAATATAGCCAAACGCAGAAAATTTCTGAGAACCAGAGTTTCCGCTGCATTCCAAATCCCGGGGATCACGGCGATCTCAGCTGACGCCGGAACTCTGTAAATGTCATATTTTTTCGGCAGATTCACCAGCGCTGAATCAATATGTAAGCCAGGTGATTCTTTCCTGAATGAACGATTAGTTTCTGCTGCCTGTCCGGTCAGCGGCGATGCCATATCTGAATATCCTTGCCTCAGCTTTTGGGATGGCAGACAGAGGGCAGGGTGAAAGGACCGGCAGCATGGGGTATTAAGTAATGACGTTTCGGCTTTTTAAACAAAACAGAATCATACAGAACGGTATCATTCTGCTGCTTATCTCCGCTCTGTTGTCTGCCTTAGGCAGTCATCTCCGGTTACCGATGGTGTTGTCGCTGTTTTGGATTGTAAACGCAGTGATTGCAGGACTGTTTATCCGTAAACCCTGGTTGCATACGCCGCTGAACTATCTGTTTTGTTATGCAGGTATGGTTGCGAATGATTTGCTGTTTTCTGGCTGGGCAAAAGAAGCTTTCACCATTAACTTTGCCAATATCTTGTTTATTATGATTACGGCTGTTCTGCTGAATCGTCTCCCTTCTTTCAACTCCGGGAAAACCAGCATCACAAATGTGATGATTATTTTTCCGGTGTGTCTGCTGGCTGCACTGGTATCAGCCACCTGGGGGGTGATGGCTTCGCCGGATGTGGACAGCGGACTGGCATTTTTTAGCGCGGTGGGCGCGTGGAGCAGTGAACAGTTTTCTACCGGATTATTGCTGCTCCCCCTGATACTGACGATTGGCCGGAAAAATAGTCAGTATCAGTGGCGGTTAACGTCAGTATTGTCGGTGATTGCGGTGGCATTGTTGCTCCTGGCATCCATAACGTTGGGAGGCCCGGGTAGCCTGACGTTGCCACTGCCAGGGCTTATCTGGTGTGCTCTGGTACTGCCGGTGTCTGCGGTATGTCTGATTACCTGCGTGATTGGTGTTGTGGAAATCATGCTGATATATCTGAATATTATTACTGTCGGTACCGGGTTTATGCCATCAGAGGTGACGCCATTGATTTCGGTGCGGCTGGGTATTGCCGCGCTGGCACTGACCCCGTACATGGTCGCAGTGAGCATGGATTCAATACGCAGCCTCAACCGTCAACTGGCGATCCGGGCCAATTATGATTTCCTGACCCAGCTGCTGTCTCGTTCCGGTCTGTTTGACAGTCTGGTGAGCGAGCCGTTCCGGGAGGAAAAGCTGATGGGACTGATACTGCTGGATATCGATTTCTTCAAATCCATTAACGACAATTTTGGTCATGATGAAGGTGACCATGTGTTGCGGGAAATGAGTCGACGCCTGGTCGCGCTGTTGGGTGAGCAGTGCCGGGTCTCACGTTTTGGCGGAGAAGAATTTGCCATTGTACTGTTCGATACCGACGCGGCTGAAATCTACCAGCATGCTGAATCCGTCCGTAAAGTGGTTTCGGAAGAAAATTTTATCATTCAGGGAACTGAGGTAGCGGTTTCGGTGAGTATTGGTACGGCTCTGGAACCGGCGGGGAGTGAAGACAATAACTGGGTATCAGTGATGAATCGGCTGATCAGTACGGCGGACCGAAACCTGTATGTGTCAAAACGGGGTGGGCGTAATAAGACATCACCCGCCTGGCAGGAATAGTACCCGCCAGACGGATACAGACTTAGTGATCGAAAGAGTCTGTCATGAGTTGGTCCTGCTGATAGCGTTCCTGCGCCAGTTCAATCAGCCGGGTAATCAGGTCACTGTATCCCAGACCACTGGCTTGCCAGAGTTTTGGGTACATACTGATATTGGTGAATCCTGGCAGCGTGTTGATTTCATTGATGATAATCTGCTGGTCGGCGGTCAGGAAAACATCTACCCGGGCCATGCCGCAACATTCCAGCGCCTGGTAAGCCTGTAAGGCTACCTGACGGATGCGTTCATCGGTTTGCGGATCCAGCTGCGCCGGTACCACGACCTGAGCCCCTTTTTCGTTAATGTATTTGGTCTGGTAAGAATAGAACTCGTCACTGAGGACAATCTCTCCGCAATGGCTGGCCTGGGGGGAATCATTACCTAATACCGCACACTCAATTTCCCGGCCGACAATAGCCTTTTCGATCAATACTTTGCGATCATAACGGAAGGCATCCTGTAATGCCGGTAACAGTTCTTCCGGGCTACGAACTTTGCTGACACCTACCGATGATCCCTGATTGGCTGGTTTAACAAACAGCGGCAGTCCCAGTTGTTCGATAGCCTGTTCAGGGCTGAATTCTGCCAGACGGGCGCGGGTCAGGCTGATAAATGGTGCGACCAACATGCCGGCATCACGTAGCAAGCGCTTGGCGATATCTTTATCCATACTCACGGCGGAACCTAATACCCCGGAACCGACAAATGGCAGGTTGGCCATCCGTAGTAACCCCTGCAGGGAGCCGTCTTCACCCAGTGTCCCATGGACGATAGGGAAAATGATATCGACCTGAGGCACCGGGGAAGAGTGCTGCCGGTCAACTAATTGTTGTTGCTGTTGGCCCGGGATAAGAGCCAACTGTTGAGCCGAAGGGTTCAGGGCAATATGCTGCGGGTCATTGGCATTGAGTAAGAAGTCCGACTGCTGATTAATCTGCCAGTGTCCCTGCTTATCAATCCCCAGAAGCACAACTTCAAATTTTGTTTTATCAATAGCATCAATGATGTTTTTGGCTGACTGTAAGGAGACTTCATGTTCAGCCGATTTCCCGCCAAAAATAATTCCTACGCGTTGTTTTGTCATTCTGGTTTGCCTGATAGCCTGGAACAAAGCAACAACATAACATGCTGAGAATAGTGACAACAGCCTCCGGCAGAATTCCGATGTCGGTTATTTCTGCCTGGCTGCTGAGCAGGGTGGGTTACTGCCCGCTCCATTCTCTGAGCAGATTATGGTAGAGGTTCAGCAGTGACATAGAAACTTCCTCTGACCGGGGCTGCTGATTCAGTTCCTGAATGTTTTCGTCCAGAGAGATCAGCATGGCCCGCTTTTTATCATCGCGGATCATCGACTGTATCCACATAAATGAAGCCACCCGTTCTCCCCGGGTCACCGGAGTCACACAATGCAGGCTACTGGAAGGGTAAAGGATCATATCCCCGGCAGGCAGTTTGACACTATGCTGGCCATAGGTGTCCTGAATAATCAACTCTCCGCCTTCATAGCTGTCGGGTTCGGTCAGAAACAAGGTGGCTGAAATATCTGTTCTCAGCCACTCATTGCCTTCGCGCCTCACTGCACCATCGACATGAAAACCATAGGTTCCACCGTCACTGTAACGGTTAAATAACGGGCTGGAGATGTTCACTGGCAGGGTTGCCGAAAAGAACTGAGGATGACTGTTGAGAATATTCAGCAGATACTGCTGCAGTTCCTGCCACTCTTCGCTTTGGGTATCAACCTGCTGGTTGGTTTTGACCCGGGCTCCCTGGGTGCCGGTCGTCGCACGTCCATCCACCCAACGGCATTGTGACAGTTTATCGAGTACCTGCCGAACTTCCTGTTTGCTCAACAGACCCGAAATTTGTTGCATCATAGCGGTAATTCCTGAAAAAACGCCGCAGATCCCTGCGGCGTGAATAGGCTCAGAAGTGGACGTTTGCAGTCAGCATCCAGCTGCGCTCAGCCCCCGGGAAGTAGCGGTAGCCACTCTTGTTAATCGATGAAACGTAATGCTTGTTGAAAACATTATAGACATTCAGTTGCAGGTCAAGATTGTTGTTAACTTTGTAGCCGGCCATAGCATCTGCGACCCAGTAGCTGTCTACTTTATTCGGCGTACCTGCGGCCCCGTCAGTGCCACGATGCATACTGCCAACGTAACGGGCACCGGCCCCGGCGATCAAATCATTAGTTATCTGGTAAGTGGTCCATGAAGTGAAGGCATGTTTCGGGGTATAGCTCAGAGCACTGGAGCCGTCATTGCTGACAGCTGCCCCTTCCTCTACCTTAGCATTCTGCAGGGTATAGCCTAACATCACATGCCAGTCGCGGGTAATATCGCCGCTGGCGGTCAGTTCATAACCCTGAACCCGTTTACGACCGGTCTGAACATATTCAAGGGTCGAGGCGTCCTGGCTGACTTCATTTTTAATATCGGTCCGGAACAGTGCACCGCTCAGCAGCAGCGTATCATTTAACAGGCTCCATTTAGTCCCCAGTTCTGCGGTTTGCGCTTTCTGTGGCTGGAAGTCCGTACGGTTGGCGCTGTTACCGGTGCCTCCGTTGGCCAGCTGGAAGTTACTCCCGCCCGGCGGTTGTTGCGAAACACCGTAGTTAACATAAACGTTGCCCTGGCGTGTCAGGTGATACAGCGCGCCAGCTTTCCAGTTAAACAGATTACCATGTTTAGTGGTATCGACAGTCGTCACCGGAGTACCTTTAGGAACGCCAGCCGGACAGGTGATGGCGCCGCGCCCGGTTCCGCCACAGGCAGTCGATGAGTCATATTCGGTATGATAGCTGTCCAGCCTGATGCCACCGTTCAGTTCGAAATCTGAGGTAATCTGTAGCGTATCGAAGGCATAGATACCGAAAGTATTGGTGGAACCATTGGCATTAGCGCCGTTCGGACTCAGTCCCCCAATGGAGATATTACTGTCAGGGGAATAGATGTTGACGGCCGGTGCGGTCAGCGCATTCAGGCCATAGGTAGTCTGCGTTTCACGGGTGAATTCAACTCCTGTACTGATATCGTGCCCGACTGAACCGGTATAAAATTTTGATGTCAGGTTAGTCTGGTTGGTCAGTATTTTATTGACTACGTCTTTGGTGTTGATCAGTCGCGACAATGTCCAGTCATCCGGATTATCTGAGGTGCTGGCAGTAACACCCATAAATGCTGACAGTAGATATTTCTGTTTGGTTTCTGACCAGCGGGTGGTGTTCCTGATAGTGGTGCTGTCTGTTAAGTCGTGCTCAAAGCGCAGAGTGGCAGTATCCGTGGTGGCATTGCTGAAGTCAGAGTTGGTGCCGTAATAGTTATGCGGGTTCACTTTTCCGCGACTGTTTAATGCTTCGAACCCTTTGGGGGCGGTGTAACCGGGCAGACCGATGGTCGGAACACCGCCATCCGGTGTACCACGCTGATGAAGGTGGAAGTAATTGAGATATAAACGGGTTGGAGTATCCAGCCCGAACGCCAGTGAAGGAGCAATACCATATTTTTCATGGTTGATGTTATTACGGGTCCGGTCGTTCCCCTTGTCCCCCATCATATTGACACGAAACGCGCTGTTATCGCTAATCATCTGATTATAGTCGAGAGTGGCACGGCGCTCAGAACCGCTGCCATAGCTGACCGAACCATCAACACTGGTATCCAGGGTCGGTTGTTTAGAGATAGTATTGATAGAGCCGGACGGCGCGCTGCGGCCATAATCCGATCCTGAAGGGCCTTTAATCACTTCCACACTCTGCGTATTAAAGGTATCACGAGTGGTGGAACTGATATCACGAATGCCATCGACATAAATACTGTTCGAGGTGTCGATGCCGCGCATATAGATAGCATCCCCGGTCGAGGTACTACCGTTCTCTCCTGCAAAGAAAGCTCCTGCACCAGCGACGTTTTTCAGGGCATCGGTCAGCGTGGTGGCATGCTGTTCCTGAATCACTTTTTCAGGGATCACCGTGACTGTACGTGTGGTATCTGCCAGTGGCCGGGTAAATTTCGGATCTGACAAACTTTTAGGCAGGTAGAGTGAAGGTAATGCTGCACTGACCACCAGAGTAGGTTCCGATTTTTTGGCAGTAATATTGCGGTTGGTTGCCGCTGCCGTGGTATCTGAAGTTGCTGGTGTAGTGGCGGCGATTACCGGCCCTGAAAGCCCTGCACACAAACCTGCAAATACGCCCAGTTTGCCGACGGCAGGAAATGCCGGAGAGATATTGCGCTTACTTTTCAACGGATTATCCTTATAATTTTCATGAGTAATGATAATTATTATCATGTTCATTCGTATTATTATTTTTTTTCAACATTTGGTAAAGAGTTTGTAAGTAATTATTTTCAGGCTACAGAGGGTATAAGTTTTAAGTGGGATATTTCTCTGGCTATTGCAGAGGAGTTGCGTTTCACAGGTTGGTAAGAACGGCTCAGGAATCAGTAAGTTAAAAATTATCGCTGGCCGGGGAATTAACAGTGGTGTTGTCCGGAGTAAAACAGACGATGCCTGTTTTACTCCGGATAATGTTAAGATCGTGAAAAGAGCATGGTTATTTGCGAAGGGGCGCGTTTCTGACCGGGTTATCCCCCGCCACGTAATAACCTGCGGTGCTGCGGGGCAAAGGCTGCTGGTCACGAATTCGGTCAGCCAGTTTTTCCGCGATCATAATGGTGGTCGCATTCAGATTACCGGTGATGATTTCCGGCATAATCGAGGCATCGACTACCCGTAAACCCTGTAATCCATGAACGCGTCCTTCGGCATCCACCACTGCCATCTCATCATTACCCATTTTACAGGTACCGCAGGGATGGTAAGCCGTTTCGGCATGATTGCGCACAAATTCATCCAGCTGTTCATCGCTCTGGCAATCCATACCCGGACTCAGTTCTTTGCCACGATACTCATCGAGTGCCGGCTGATTAATGATCTCGCGGGTCAGACGAATACAGTCGCGGAATTCCTGCCAGTCCTGTTCATGGGACATGTAGTTAAACAGTATTGACGGATGCTGATGCGGATTGCGTGATATCAGTTGTACTCTGCCACGGCTTGGCGAACGCATCGAACCGACATGACATTGGAAACCATGTGCTTCAATCGCATTGGTACCGTTATAATTTATCGCCACCGGTAAAAAGTGATACTGAATATTCGGCCAGTCAAACTCTTTACGGCTACGGATAAAACCGCCAGCTTCAAACTGGTTACTGGCACCAATACCGCGACCTTTCAACAACCACTCTACACCGATTTTGGGCTGATTTTTCATCTGCAGCGCCGGGTAAAGAGATACGGGCTGCTTACATTCGTATTGCAGATACATTTCCAGATGATCCTGCAAATTTTCTCCGACACCTGGCAGGTCATGCACCAGCGGAATTGAAAATTTCTGCAATAAGGATGCCGGGCCGACGCCTGAGCGCTGCAATATCTGTGGTGATGCAATTGCACCGGCACACAGCAGAACTTCTTTACGGGCAGAGGCCAGCACCGGAGTCGCCTGTTTTCCGCGCAGGTATTCGACAGCGACCGCCCGTTTGCCGTTAAATACTATCCGGTCAGTGGTGGCATGAGTGATAATGGTCAGATTACTGCGGGATTTTGCCAGATCCAGGTAGCCGCGTGCGGTGCTGGAACGTCGGCCGTGAGGAGTCACGGTTCTGTCCATGGGACCAAAACCCTCCTGCTGGTAACCGTTCAGATCATCGGTACGCGGATATCCGGCCTGTACTCCGGCTTCTACCATGGCACTGAACAACGGATTATTGCCGTCTTTCGGAGTACTGACACAGACAGGGCCATCTGCACCGTGGTAGTCATTTGCGCCGCTGTCGCGGTTTTCAGCTTTACGATAATAGGGCAGGCAATCCGCATAACTCCAGTTTTCCAGACCCGGTGCCCGGGACCAGTTATCCAGGTCCATTGCATTACCGCGGATATAGCACATGCCGTTGATAAGCGATGATCCGCCCAGTCCTTTACCGCGGCCACATTCCATCCGGCGGTTATTCATGTGGGGTTCCGGGTCGGTTTCGTAAGCCCAGTTATAACGTTTTCCCTGAAGCGGGTAAGCCAGCGCAGCAGGCATCTGGGTTCGGAAATCAGCACGGTAGTCTGGTCCACCGGCTTCCAGCAACAGTACGCTGACCTCTTTGTCTTCAGTCAGTCGGGTGGCCAGCACATTGCCAGCGGAGCCGGCACCGATAATGATATAATCAAATTCCATCATTACTCCTCAGGTTAAAGGTTTAAAATACGGACTGAAATGTTTCCAGTTCGACCTGAACAGATTTCACCCGGGTGTAACTTTGCAACGTCATCTGGCCATTTTCGCGGCCAATTCCTGAATGTTTGTAGCCACCCACCGGCATCTCTGCAGGTGATTCTCCCCAGGTATTTATCCAGCATATTCCTGCTTCCAGCTGGTGGATTATCCGGTGAGCGAGGTTTATTGAAGGGGTGACGACTCCGGCGGCCAGACCAAAATCGGTAGCATTGGCTCGACGGATGACTTCCTGTTCGCTGTCATAACTTAAAATCGACATCACAGGGCCAAAGATCTCTTCCCGGACAATCTCCATATTGTCATGGCAGTCAGTAAACACCGTCGGTGCAACCCAGGCGCCATTCTCAAAGTCAGCACCGCTTAATTCATGTCCTCCGGCCAACAGTCTGGCACCCTGGTCGATACCGGAGCGGATATAACGCATGACATTCTCGCGATGAGCGAAACTGACCAGCGGACCAAAGTTTGTATCAGCATCTTCCGGCGATCCTGCACGGATGCGTGCGACCCTGGCGATGATTTTTTCTTCAAAGGCGCTCTTCAGTTCCGTGGGAACAAAGACCCGTGTTCCGTTGGTACAGACCTGTCCGGAGCTATAAAAATTTGCCATCATGGCAATATCGGCAGCCAGGTCCAGGCAGGCATCCTCACAAATGATCAGTGGCGATTTCCCTCCCAGTTCCATGGTGACCTCTTTGAGGGTAGAGCCTCCGGCCGTCGCCATGACTTTACGCCCGCTGACCACACCACCGGTGAAAGAGACTTTGTCGATACCGGGATGTTCGGTCAGAGCCTGGCCCGTAACCGCACCGCGGCCTGGCAGGACATTAAATACGCCGTCAGGAACTCCGGCTTCGCTATAGATTTCTGCCAGTACCAGAGCAGTCAACGGGGTGACTTCACTGGGTTTAAAAATCATGGCATTGCCGGCTGCCAGTGCCGGGGCTGATTTCCACAGGGCTATCTGTATCGGATAGTTCCATGCACCGATGCCGGCGACGACCCCAAGCGGTTCACGACGGGTATAGGCAAATGAACTTTCCCGAAGCGGGATTTGCTGACCTTCCAGACTGGTTGCCAGTCCTGCGTAGTACTCCAGCACATCGGCGCCGGTGACAATATCCACTGATGTCGTCTCGCTCAGGGGTTTACCGGTATCCAGGGTTTCCAGTAGCGCCAGCTCATCATTTCTTGCACGCAATAAATCGACGGCTTTGCGCAAAATACGTGAACGCTCCATGGCTGTCAGTGCTGCCCAGATTTTTTGTCCTTTACGGGCGGATTCAACGGCCAGATCAACATCATGCTGACCGGCTTCATGGACATCGGCGAGGATTTCACCATTCGCGGGGTTGACCGTCTGGAATGTAAACCCACTCTGTGCGGGCACTCTTGCTCCGTCAATGTACAGAAACTGTTCTGCAAATCGTGACATCGTTTATTCTCCGTCATCTAATTGGTTTTTTGTCAGTTGCTGACAAATGAACCGGGTGGTCAGCGTTTTCGCCAGTCTGGGGTCAAAGGGCTGACCGCTCAGTGCAGCCCGCAGCCACAACCCGTCAATAAGTGCTGATAACCCATAGCCGGCAATTCTTGCCTGGTCCCGGGGCAGTTCTCGGCGAAATTCAGCAATCAGTGTCGAGAGGAGCCGCCGGCTACTGGCCACCTGCAGCCGGTTAAGCATAGGGTGATGCATACTACTGGCCCAGAAGTCCAGCCAGGCTTTCATGGCTGCACTGTGCAGTTGAGTTTCATCAAAATTCCCGTCAACAATCGCCTCCAGACGCGCCCGGGTCTCAGTCGCGGGCAGCCGTTTCAAACGGCTGAGAATGGCGGTGCGTAACTGCGTGGTAATGTCACGCATTGTTGCTTCCAGCAATCCATTTTTGTCACCAAAATAGTGACTGATGATCCCTGTGGATACCCCCGCACGCTTTGCAATCTGCGCAATCGTGGCGTAATGCAAACCAACTTCATTGATTGTTTCCAGCGTGGCATCAATAAGCTGACGCCGACGAATGGGCTGCATACCTACTTTAGGCATACTGGTGACTCCCCGACACTTTGGTATAAACTATTAAAACTTTTTTTGATTGATTGTTCAATATAAAAAAGAGAATTGCTATGCTTGGTATTCTCCGGGCTGGATTTTAGTTCGGGGAATTGATGTGGTTTTCCATTAAGTGTCTGTAATTAATAATAAAATCACCATCACCTTCTGTGGGGATGCTTATTCTTAGCGGGAGGGTACCGGACAGGGAAATGTCGCGGTGTTGTTTTTTTTAAGAGCTAATCAGAGGTAATTCATGATTCACCCACCTGCCAGTGAAAAAGACAAAGTCAACCCTGTGGTGTTCTACACCGCCGCGGGGCTGATTTTGTTGTTTTCCCTGATGACTTTCTTTTACAGCGAAACCTCAGCCAGAATCATTCAAAGCGTTATGGACTGGGTATCGGCCACCTTTGGCTGGTATTACATGCTGGCGGCGACGTTGTACATTGTTTTTGTTTTATTCATGGCAGTCTCCCGTTTTGGAGCGATTAAACTGGGGCCGGAACAGTCTAAACCGGAGTTCAGCTTACTCAGTTGGGCGGCAATGTTGTTTGCCGCCGGCATCGGTATCGATTTGATGTTCTTCTCTGTGGCTGAACCGGTCACTCAATTTATGCAGCCCCCGGAAGGGGCAGGGCAAACAACGGAAGCCGCCCGACAGGCCATGGTCTGGACACTCTTCCACTATGGAATGACGGGCTGGTCGATGTATGCGCTGATGGGGATTGCCCTGGGGTATTTCAGTTACCGTTATAACCTGCCTCTGACGATACGCTCTGCGCTCTATCCGATTTTCGGGAAACGCATTAACGGTCCGATTGGTCACACTGTCGATATTGCTGCGGTCATTGGTACTATCTTTGGTATTGCCACCACGCTGGGAATTGGTGTGGTTCAGCTCAACTATGGTCTGAGTGTGTTGTTCCATATCCCTGACAGTCTCAGCGCCAAAGCGGCACTGATTGTCTTGTCGGTGGTGATTGCTACCATCTCGGTCACCTCCGGGGTGGATAAAGGAATCCGTATGCTGTCTGAACTCAATGTCTTGCTGGCATTGGGGCTGATTATTTTTGTGCTGTTTTTCGGTAATACGGAGTTTCTGCTGAATGCCCTGGTCCTGAATGTAGGTGATTACATTAATCGCTTTATGGGGATGACGTTAAACACCTTTGCTTTCGACCGCCCGACCGAGTGGATGAATAACTGGACGCTGTTTTTCTGGGCCTGGTGGGTGGCCTGGTCGCCGTTTGTTGGTTTGTTTCTGGCTCGTATTTCCCGTGGCAGAACGATTCGCGAGTTTGTATTGGGTACGCTGATTATTCCGTTTGCCTTCACATTGTTATGGCTGTCAGTCTTTGGGAATGCAGCGCTGTATCAGATTATCCATGGCAATGCTGCCTTTGCCGCGGATGTTATGGCTCACCCTGAACGAGGTTTCTATAACCTGCTGGCTCAGTATCCGGCCTTCACCTTTAGCGCTTCTGTTGCCACGATCACTGGTCTGCTTTTTTATGTGACGTCTGCGGATTCCGGTGCCCTGGTCCTGGGGAATTTCACCTCACGACTTAAGGATATCAACAGCGATGCCCCGAACTGGATTCGTATCTTCTGGTCGATAGCGATCGGTGTACTGACACTCGGCATGCTGATGACTAACGGTGTGTCGGCACTGCAAAGCACCACAGTGATTATGGGACTGCCGTTTAGTTTTGTGATGTTTTTTGTGATGGCCGGGCTGTATAAGTCACTCAAAGTTGAGGATTATCGTCGGGTCAGTGCCAGCCGGGATACGGCACCTTACCTGGCGACGGCCAATGACCGTCTGAGCTGGAAAAAACGTCTTTCACGGCTGATGAACTATCCGGGGACGACCTATACCCGTGCCATGCTGGATAACACCTGTTTTCCTGCGATGCAGGAAGTGGCAAAGGAGCTCGAATATCGTGGCGCTCAGGTGCAACTGGAAAATCTGCCGGCCGAGGCAGACCAGGACCTTGGGCATTTGGCGCTGACGGTCAATCTGGGAGAGGAGCAAAACTTTGTTTATCAGATTTGGCCGCAGAAATACTCGATTCCTGGTTTCACATACCGGGCGAGAAGTGGCAAGTCGACCTACTACCGACTGGAAACTTTTTTAGTCGAAGGTAGCCAGGGGAACGATTTGATGGACTACAGTAAAGAACAGGTGATCATAGATATCCTTGATCAATATGAGCGCCACCTGAACTTTATTCATTTACATCGGGAAGCGCCCGGGAATCATATCAATTTTCCACACCTGTAAGGATGATGGAAGTGCAGGGCAAGGATGCCCTGTATTGGACTGATCAACAGAGCGGCTGTTCAGGTCGCTGGTCCTCTGTTCCCGGGCGTTATTCATTCATTCTGTGAATAACTCTCGCGGAGATTTAATGCAAAAAATCTTAAATACCTTTCTGCCTTTGTATACCACGACTCTCCTGATGTTACTGGGTTCAGGCTTACTGACGACTTATGTCTCATTGCGGCTGGCCCACGAAAGCGTCAGTGGTACGGTGATTGGATTAATTACCGCAGCTCATTACATAGGGCTGGTGGTGGGGGGGAAAGTCGGACATAACCTGATAGCCAGGGTGGGGCATATTCGTGCTTACGTTGCCTGTGCGGGGATTATCACTGCATCGGTGATTGGTCATGGGATGAGCGCTTATATTCCGGTATGGATAGTGCTGCGTTTTATCATCGGGCTGTGCATGATGAGTCAGTATATGGTTCTGGAGAGCTGGCTGAATGATCAGGCAGAATCTAATCAGCGAGGGGTGATTTTCGGGCTGTACATGGTCGCAACTTATCTTGGATTGTCTGCGGGGCAGATAATCCTCACCCTGCAAAGTGGGTTTGGCATGCTGCCGTTACTGATTGTTGCTCTGTGTTTTGCGCTGTGTCTGGTTCCTATCGCGCTGACCACCCGGACTAAAGTTCATCCTATGTCACCGGCACCGCTTGAACTGAGTTATTTCTTAAAGACCATTCCGCGAATTCTGGTGATTACACTGCTGACGGGAATGGTGACCGGGGCTTTTTATGGGATGGCCCCGGTGTATGCCAGTAAGATGGGTTTGACAACTTCCGAGACCGGTATTTTTATGGCGGCCACCATCTTTGCCGGGCTGGTCACGCAGTTTCCCCTGAGCTGGCTGTCAGACCGTTATGACCGACAAAGGCTGCTGTTTTTTACGGCGATAATTTTCCTGCTGGCGTCGTTACCGCTGGCAATACTTAAGCATCTGGGTTTTGCTCCGGTCACCGGTATCGCGTTTGTCGCCAGTATGATGCAGTTTGCTTTGTACCCTCTGGCGGTAGCGCTAGCCAACGACCGGATACTTGCAGAACGACGGGTTTCGCTGACGGCCTGTTTGCTGATGTCGTATGGAATCGGTGCCAGTATCGGCCCCTTGCTGACAGGTGCCTTGATGCAACCTCTGGGGGGAAATATGCTGTATGTCTTTTTCGTGGTCTGCTGCGTGGTGATTATCGGGCTGACCCGTCTGCGTTCTTCCCTGCCGGAAGTGACCCCGGAAGATCAGGTTCCGCATGTGCCATTAACTGATGGTCTGGTGAGTTCACCGCTGGCGGTAGCACTGAACCCGGCCATTGATGAAGAAGATATTCAGAATACCATGGTCAATCTGCCGGAAGAGGCAGAGAGCGGGAGTGAAGCCACTGATTCAGCGCAGGAAGGGGAACAGCAAAAGCCTCACTAATCAGGCGATTTCGTTCAGCCATGCTGTCAGTGGCTGAACGAAAAGCAATTATTTATTATTGTGCTGATACCAGGCCTTAAAATATTTCATAAAGCTGTACAGGGTGGCATAGACCCCGGTAGCAAAACCCACTTTACCAAGACGCCAACTGCCATTAAGCAGATACCACTTAAAAAAGGCACCAATGGCACTGAACATTCCACGTATCAGTGAAGGGCGGATACGCTGATGTTTGATCAGCCGTGTGGTATAGCTGTTCATCTTGCTGAACATTTCGTGCAGTGAATAAAAGGTGTCATGGCGAACATGGCCCGGGATGACCGAGCTCTGTTTTTCTCCGACAACTTCATCATCCACCGGACGGTCATTGAAACCTGCGACGGTGCGGTTAAACAGCCTCACCGGGTAATCAGGGGACGAGACCGGATAAATGGTTTTTACCTGCTTTCCTAATACATACCAGTAGCGTGAGATACGCCAGGCCTGATCTGTCGCGGGTTGGTCTGAGGCAGATTTTAGCTGTTTAATAAAATCCAGTGTCTGTGTATCAAGAATTTCGTCGCTATCCAGGCAAAATACCCAGTCATTTTCGGCCAGCGCAATGGCTTTATTCATCTGTCTGCCATGCATTTCATACGGGCTATAATGGGCTTCAATGCCATGATTGCGACAAATTTCCAGAGTCTGATCACTGCTGCCGGAATCCAGCACAATGACCTGGTCTGCGATGGTAAGCGCTGGAGGAAGCACGTCGTTCAGGGTGCGTGCGGAGTTGAAGGTTAACACGCAGACGGTTATTTTTATCATTGACTTAAATTCGTTAGCTGTATTATTTACGGGCTCAATTGTAGCTGAATCATAACACTTTTCTGGTCTTATGGTGTGATAATGACCGCAGGCCATCGCGGGTGTTGTTGACTGAATGGGCTCAGTGACTGAGATGTTATTCTTAAATCGTCATGAACTTCGTTATAAATATTCATTTTAAAACAGTTTCTGAGGGGCGTATGGTAATTCGCATGACCTTTTAACCCGCAGTAAGGATTATTTATGACTGATTACGCCCTGTCTATCAACCCTGCCACCGGTGAAGAACTGGCTCGTTACCCGTTTCAGAACAGTGATGCTATCGAAAGCAGCCTGCAACGTAGTGCCAGCGCCTTTGCAACCTGGCGCGTAACCCCGATGGAAACCCGTGTTAAGGTGCTGCGGACGCTGGGGGCACGCCTGCGGGAGCGTAATGAAGCGTTGGCGAAAATGATGACTCTGGAGATGGGAAAACCTATTGTTCAGGCGCGTGCTGAAGTGAATAAGTGTGCCCAGGTCTGTGAATGGTATGCGGACAATGGTCCGGCAGTACTGGCGGCTCAGCCAACTCAGGTTGAAAATCAGCAGGCCTGGCAGGAATTTCGTCCACTCGGTGCCATTCTGGCTGTTATGCCGTGGAACTTCCCTTACTGGCAAATATTACGTGGGGCCGCCGGGATGTTGCTGGCCGGAAATACCTATATTCTGAAACATGCGCCGAACGTGATGGGATGTGCGACCTTATTACAGGAAGTGATGAATTCCGTGGGGTTCCCTGAAGGTACCTTTGAACTGCTAAACGTGGATAACGCCGGGGTTTCTCAGTTAATTAATGATCCCCGGGTGGCTGCCGTTGCGGTCACCGGTAGTGTCAGGGCGGGTGCGGCTATTGCCACTCAGGCGGGAGCTGCACTGAAGAAAACGGTTCTTGAGCTGGGCGGTTCTGATCCCTTTATCGTATTGGCAGATGCAGATCTGGATGAAGCCGTAAAAGCGGCGGTCGCGGGACGTTATCAGAATACCGGACAAGTCTGTATGGCGGCGAAACGCTTTATTATTGAAGCGTCGGTCGCGGCGGAATTTGAGTCGCGTTTCAGTTCCGCGGTACAGGCACTGAAGAGTGGAGACCCGCTTGATGAGGCCACCTATCTGGGGCCAATGGCCCGTTACGATCTGCGTGATGAGTTACATCAGCAGGTACAGGATACCCTGAATCAGGGCGCCAGACTGGTGTGTGGCGGAGAAAAAATTGCCGGAGTGGGTAACTACTATGCACCGACGATACTGGCCGATGTCAGCGAGGAAATGACCGCATTTCGCGAAGAGATTTTTGGACCGGTGGCTGCACTGACGGTGGCCCGTGATGCAGAGCATGCATTGGCGCTGGCGAATAACAGTGAATTTGGTCTGAGTGCAACGGTGTGGACTGCTGACGAAGCACTGGCAGACCATTTTGCTGACCGTCTGGAGACCGGCGCCGTGTTTATCAATGGGTATGGCGCTTCAGACCCTCGTGTGACCATCGGCGGGGTGAAGAAAAGTGGTTACGGGCGCGAGCTGAATCATTTTGGCCTGCACGAGTTCTGTAATATTCAGACTGTCTGGCGTAACCGCCGCTAACCCCTGCTAACCCCAGAGTGGCCTTGCCATCAGGCTGGGCCACTCTGCTCTTCGTTAGAGAGGGTGGGTCGCTGCCGGCACAGTCCTGCGTTGATCAGACACTGGCGCAACAGATGGAAAGCAGTAAAAATCTGCTGCTCGTTGACACAGGCGTAGCCCAGAAGTAATCCACGTTTTTTCTGGCGTTGCATATAATATTGCGACAGCGGCCGGACACTTACCCCTTTGCGCAGTGCTTCCCGTGCGATAGCCACATCATCACTTTTATCCGGCAGCGTCATAACCAGATGTAACCCGGCATCGTGGTTATAACGGGGCATAAAGGCTTCCCCCAGATAACGCTGGATCAGGCTGAGTAAAAATTTTCTGCGCTGATTGTACAGCAGCCGCATCCGGCGAATATGGGCGGCATAATGACCCTGGCTGATAAATTCGGAAATGGCCCGCTGGATAATCAGGTGTCCTCCCCGGTAGAGTTCAGCCGCTGCGGTACGCAGCTCAGTCTTCAGATTTTTTGGAACCACCAGATAGCCAATACGCAAAGCCGGATAGAGCGTTTTACTGAAGGTCCCCATATAAATCACGGGGGCATCCTCCTCCAGCCCCTGCAACGACGGCCAGGGGCTGCCGGAGAAACGAAATTCACTGTCATAATCATCTTCGACAATCCAGAAGCGATGCCGGCGTGCCATATCCAGTAACTGTTTGCGGCGGGTCAGGCTCAGGTGAACCCCTAACGGATACTGATGCGAAGGTGTCACAAACACCATTTTCGGTGCTGGCCGGCGGGCGGTGATTTCCGGCAACATACCTTCTTCATCGACCGGCACTGCATGGACATCCAGACTGTTAATCCGTAATAGATTTCGGGTTCCCCAGTAGCCAGGTTCTTCGATCCATACCGTATCGTTCTGATCACATAATACCCGTGACACCAAATCTACCGCCTGGTGAATCCCTTCGGTAATGATTATCTGGTCGGCTTCAGCCCGGATTGAACGGGCCACCCGCAGATAGTCCGCCAGCGCCTGACGCAGATAAGCACAGCCACCGTCGTTACTGTAGATCAACTGATTAATTTCCGGCTGCTGGCTGAGTCTGGCCTGAATTTTACTCAACGTTTTATGTGGAAACGCTGTGACATCCGGGGCGCCGGGTACAAAGGCCCCCCACTGAAAAGGCGAAGCGGTCGCATGGCCCAGCAACGCGGCTCCGCGTGCTGACAAAATGGGCGGTAATTGTTGCTCCGGAATCTCCGTGGTCTGCTGGCTTTCGCTGTTCAGACAAAACTCCGGTAATGTTTTCGCCACCCGGGTGCCGCTGCCGGTTCGTGAGGTGACATACCCTTCAGCCAGCAAACTGTCGTAGGCATTAAGCACGGTGTTACGTGAAATTCCCAGCTCTTTAGCCAGGTCACGGGTGGCGGGCAGCCTGGTCTCTGGCGGGAAAACGCCATCAATAATCGCCTGTTGTAACACCCGTAGCAAACGCTGGTGCAGCCTGCCGTGTTGCTCGAATTGCAGACGTTCGAGGAGGTGATCAGCATAGAGAGTTCGCAATTGGCACCTTCTTTTTGCACTTAAATGGTTCTGGAAAGTACACCAAATGGCGGGATAAATAAAAGCAGTTTTATAACAAAAAACACGCCAAACTTACGAGGCAGATATAACATGAGTGACTCAAAAAACGCATTAAACCAAAGAAAGCAAAACGCTCTGCCGCGTGGTAATGCGGTGATGTGTGACTGGTTTGTCAGTAGTGCCGAAAATGCCACCCTGCGGGATACAGAAGGTCGTGAGGTGATTGATTTTGCCGGAGGGATTGCGGTACTGAATACCGGTCACCGTCACCCGAAAGTGGTGGCTGCCGTCGCGGAACAGTTGCAGAAATTTACCCATACCGCCTTTCAGATTGTGCCTTATGAGAGTTACATCTCGCTGGCAGAACGTATTAACCAGCGTGTTCCGGTGGAAGGCCCGGCAAAAACTGCATTTTTCTCCACCGGTGCTGAAGCGGTAGAAAACGCCGTGAAAATCGCCCGCGCTTATACCGGTCGTCACGGGGTCATCACTTTCGGCGGATCATTCCACGGGCGCACCATGATGACCATGGCGATGACCGGCAAAGTGGCCCCCTATAAACAAGATTTTGGTCCTATGGTCCCTTCGGTTTACCACGCCCGTTTCCCGGTGGAAAATGAGGTTACTGTCGGCCAGGCACTTAGCAGCCTTGAAGATATTTTCCACTACGACATTGCGCCACATAACGTTGCTGCCATCGTGCTGGAGCCTGTGCAGGGTGAAGGTGGATTCAGGGTAGCGCCGGAGGAGTTTATGACCGCACTGCGTAAACTGGCTGACCAGCACGGTATCCTGTTAATTGCTGACGAAGTTCAGACAGGATTTGCCCGTACCGGAACACTGTTTGCGATGGAAAACTTCAGCGTTAAGCCGGATATCATCACTATGGCGAAAAGCCTGGCCGGTGGCTTCCCGCTGTCTGCTGTTTCCGGGCGCGCAGAAGTGATGGATGCTCCTAACCCGGGAGGGCTGGGGGGGACATACGCAGGTAACCCACTGTCGATCGCGGCGGCCCATGCTGTGCTGGATGTGATTGATGAAGAACAACTTTGCCAGCGTTCACTACAACTGGGCAGTGAGCTGGTGAGTTGTCTGCAGGAACTACAACCACATTGTAAAGCCATCAAAGAAGTTCGTGGACTGGGCTCAATGGTCGCGGCGGAATTCCACGATACGTCGATAGCTCGTCAGGTACAGGCGGCGGCGATGGATCAGGGACTGCTGTTGCTGACCTGCGGTCAGAAAGGCAATGTTATCCGCTTCCTCTATCCACTGACCATTCCTGCCGACCAATTCCGTCAGGCACTGGGTATCCTGACCCGGGCATTACAGCAATATGCTGTCTGATTCATAAATTTTCGCAGTACAGGGTGTTCTCCCGGAGACCGTTCCTCTCCGGGAAATTCATTACCTCTATTCCCGACTAACTTCGGCGTATTCAGCAATCAGGGGTATTCCGACTAATAATATTATGATGAGGGAAATCATGAGCATTACTTCTCCAAACACAGACTCACTCTCTCCGGGACTGAAATCCCGGCATATCCGTATGCTGTCCATTGCCGGTGTCATTGGCGCGGGACTGTTTGTGGGATCCGGCCATGCGATTGCCGAAGCCGGTCCGGCAGTATTGATTGCCTATCTGATTGCCGGTGGTCTGGTTGTCTTAATTATGCGGATGCTGGCGGAAATGGCTGTCAGCTCACCGGACTCCGGCTCGTTTTCAACCTATGCACAGCGGGCGTTAGGCCGCTGGGCCGGATTTACCATTGGCTGGCTGTACTGGTGGTTTTGGGTACTGGTGATTCCACTGGAGGCCAATGCTGCAGCGACCATTCTCAACAGCTGGTTTCCCCAGGTGGCTATCTGGCAGTTCACACTGGCTATCACTCTGGTTCTGACAATCAGTAACCTGTTCAGTGTCAAACATTATGGTGAATTTGAGTTCTGGCTGGCACTGGTCAAAGTAGCTGCCATCGTTGTTTTCCTGGTGCTGGGATGCGTGGCCATATTTGGTCTGATGCCCGGGAGTCAGGTCAGTGGTATGAGCCATCTGTATGACAGCGGCGGGTTTATGCCACATGGTTTCGGGGCTGTACTGGCGGCAATACTCACTACAATGTTCTCTTTTATGGGCACCGAGATTGTCACCATTGCGGCAGCAGAATCTAAAAATCCTGGCAGTGAAATTTCGAAAGCCACCAATTCGGTGATCTGGCGTATCTCTTTATTTTATCTGCTGTCCATACTGTTTATTGTTTCGCTGGTTCCCTGGAACAACCCTTCGCTTGCCAGCAAAGGTTCTTACCAGACGGTGCTGGAGATGATGAACATCCCGCATGCACGGCTGATTGTGGATATCGTGGTACTGACGGCGGTGTGTAGCTGTCTTAACTCTGCACTGTATACCTCTTCACGGATGCTCTATTCGCTGGCTACCCGTCGCGATGCTCCGGCGGCAGCAGCGAGAACCAGCGCAGCGGGTACCCCCTGGGTTGCGGTTCTGCTCTCTACCGCCGCCGCCTTCCTGGCCGTATTTGCCAACTATGTCGCCCCTGCAGAGGTGTTTAATTTCCTGCTGGCAAGTTCCGGTGCTATTGCCCTGCTGGTGTATCTGGTAATCGCCTGCTCTCAGTTGGTGATGCGTAAACGGATGGAATCCCGCGGAGAACTTCCTTCCTATAAAATGTGGTTGTTTCCCGGCCTGACCTGGTGTGTCATTGTTGTGATTATCGGGATCTTGTGTTCAATGCTGTTTATGCCCGCTCATCGCATCGAGATTATAGCGACCGGGATACTGGCAGTGCTGGTGGTCATCGCAGGAATGGTACTGAACTCTCGTCAGCGTAACAGCCAGCGATTACCCGACGGGCAGCGCAGTAGTCTATAAACCAGACGCGCAGAACAAACGCTAAACTGTCATACCGCAGACCTACAAGCTGCGGTATTTTTATCTGGCTCACCCCATTGTTAAGATGATTCGCAGATTTTTTTATTGTTAACCTCAGTTTTCTATAAAAGGATGAAGAATGCATTTTACTCAGGTCATCACCCGTCTCCCTGCTCTAAACTGTTCTCGTGGGGAAACCACGGCTACAGAAGGGCTGCCAGACAGCAGCAGAACCCGTCAACAATTTTTTCGTTACATCGAGGTTCTGCTGGAACAGGGACTGCGTGTGACATTATTACCTGCCGAACCGGATTATCCTGATGCGCATTTTGTTGAAGACCCTGCGGTTATTATCCCTGAACTGGCTATTATGACTCATCCGGGGGCCATCAGCCGTCAGGGGGAAGAAGAGCTGCTGGCCACAGAGCTGGCAAAATACCGGCCGCTGTACCGGATGAGCCATGACGGGCATCTGGACGGGGGAGATGTGCTGTTGGTGGGTAGACAGTTCTTTATAGGCCTGACGCAACGCACAAACCAGATAGCCATTGATGAGTTCACCTCAGTGGTTGCCCCGCTGGGTTATCAGGTCACGGCGGTAAAAACCGGTAGCGGCCTGCACCTGAAAAGTGTGGTGAACTATATCGGCAATAATACCTTGTTACTCACCGCTGATTACGCAGAACTTCCGGTCTTTGCCGGATTTCAGCGCATTGTTATTCCTGATGAGGAAGCCTATGCCGGTAATACGCTACTAATTAATGGTACTTTGGTAACTCCGGCCGGATATCCTGTCACACTAAAAAAGCTCACGGCGCTGGGGATGCCGGTTGTGACCCTGGATACCAGTGAATTTAAAAAAATGGATGGCAGCCTGTCCTGTTTGTCATTACGTTTCTGAACAGACGGCGGCATCAACGCCGCTTTTTATTTTCGGGAAATCCCCTGATTACCCCCCCTGACTATTTTGGCCGTTTATCCTGTCGCGAGGTTAGCTGAGGGTATCCCGTTTTGCCAGTGTGCCCCGCTATCTGTAAAAAAATCTGATAAGTATTTAACTGGGCAATCGCTATAAAAAAAATAATTTCTCTGTTGTTCCGCTCTGGCGATGATGGTAGTCAGGAAATTACCGGGAACGACATCAGCGAATCGTCAGACAGACGGTAAACAACCACTGAGGTCACCTGGTATCAAGCCGGATCAATTTTCTGCCGCTCCCCGTGGCATGCCCGCAGGGCCCACAGGATGAGCGATTATTCCGGTAACCACCGGAAACTGACCGATGACTAAAAAGAGAGAACATGATGAGTAAGCCAACCCATACCCGTATTCGTATGTTTAACACCAAAGAAACTTACCCGAACCAGTCGCTGAATAATGATCTTTGCCAGGCCGTGCGGGCCGGAAACACGGTCTATGTTCGCGGGCAGGTCGGTACTGATTTTGAAGGTAATCTGGTGGGGTTAGGTGATGCCCGTGCTCAGGCAGAGCAGGCCATGAAAAACGTGAAACAGTTGCTGGAAGAAGCAGGCAGTGATTTATCTCACATTGTTAAAACGACGACTTACCTGATTGATCCCCGTTATCGTGAACCTGTCTACCAGGAAGTCGGTAAATGGCTGAAAGGCGTGTTTCCGATTTCGACCGGGCTGGTCGTTTCTGCACTGGGACAGCCACAGTGGCTGATGGAAATTGATGTGATTGCGGTGATCCCTGACGACCAACTGCCTGAATAAACTGAGGAGCGACTATGACATTCTCTATTGCTGCACGTTGCGCCGAAACCGGCCAGTTAGGCATTGCCATAAGTTCATCAAGCATTGCCGTCGGCGCACGCTGTCCGTGGCTTCAGGCCGGAGTCGGGGCGGTTTCCAGCCAGAATATAACTCTGCCGGCACTCGGGCCACAGATTCTTGAACAGCTCGAAAAAGGAAAACAGCCACAACAGGCGATAGATGACGTTCTTTCCAGTCAGGGTTACAGCCAGTACCGGCAGGTGACGGCGATTGATGCTGAAGGCAACACTGCGTTCTTTAGTGGGAGTAAAGCCCTCGGAACATATCATGCGCTGGCCGGTAAAGATTGTGTGGTCGCCGGTAATATGCTGGCCGGGAAAGGGGTGATCGAGGCTATGGTGGAGGCCTTTGAACAGAGCAGTGGCCAGTTGCCAGAGCGACTGATCATAGCGATGCAGGCCGGTATAGCGGCAGGCGGAGAAGCAGGCCCGGTGCATTCTGCGGCGGTAAAAGTTGTCGGTGACCTGGTCTGGCCAATTGTTGATTTGCGTGTTGACTGGGCAGAAGAGGACCCGATTGGTCAACTGGCGGATTTATGGCATAGCTACCAGCCGCAGATGGAGGATTATATCACCCGGGCTATCGATCCTACCCGCGCCCCGAGCTATGGAGTTCCCGGAGATGAATGATGCCTCCCGTGACTGGCTGGCACGCTTGTTATCCTTTGATACGACCAGCCGTGAATCTAATCTGCGTTTAATCGAGGCCATTGCCGGTTATCTGAGTGAGCTGGGCATTGAACATCAGCTGATTTATAACGATGAACGCAGTAAAGCCAATCTGCATGCCAGGCTGGGGCCGGCTGAAGATGGCGGGGTCATGCTTTCCGGGCATACTGATGTGGTGCCGGTTGACGGTCAAAACTGGACGACAGATCCCTTCACTCTCACTGAGCGTGACGGGCGCTATTACGGTCGTGGCAGTGCCGATATGAAAGGTTTTATTGCCTGTGTGCTGGCCTCTTTGCCGGATTTTCTGGCGCGACCACTGCGGTTGCCGTTGCATCTGGCCTTTTCCTATGATGAGGAAGTAGGCTGTCTCGGGGTCAGAAGCCTGATTGAGATGCTCAACAGCAGCCCGCAAAAACCGGGGCTATGCATTGTCGGTGAGCCTACCGAAATGCAACCGGTGTTTGGTCATAAAGGGAAGATTGCCATGCGTTGCCATGTCCGGGGCCATGCCTGCCATTCTGCCTATGCGCCTGACGGGGTCAATGCCATTGAATATGCATCGAAAATTATTCACCGGATGGGCGAGGTGGCTAAACAACTGACCCTGCACCAGGACACACGTTTTTCTCCGGCGTTCAGTACGCTTCAGACCGGGGTGATTCGCGGCGGCAATGCGTTAAATATCGTCCCCCGGGAGTGTCAGTTTGATTTTGAACTGCGCCATTTACCTGACCAGCCAGGCGAACAGACCATCCGTAGCATTCAGGACTATGCAGAGCAGCAATTGCTGCCGCAGATGCGGGCGGTATCGGAAGAATGTGATATCACTTTTACTCCGCTCAGCCAGTATCCCGGGCTGTGTACCAATCCTCAGTCGGATATTGCCCGCTGGGTGACCGAATGGTGCGGACACAGTGGGTTAACGACCGTTCCTTACGGGACGGAAGGCGGATTGTTCGATGAGGCAGGGATAGCGACAATGGTCTGTGGGCCAGGGTGTATGGACCAGGGGCACAAAGCTGACGAGTTCGTGGCAATTGAACAACTGGCACAATGCAGCGCGATGCTGGATAAATTGTGCCAGTGGATGCGTATTGCCAGTTAAACCGCACTAACGCTGGTTCAGGCTTCCTGAGCCAGCATCTCTTTGCAGAAATCAACAAACAGCCGTGCCGGCTTGGTCAGTTGAGTTCGGGTCAGCCAGGCGGCGGATAACCCGGAACCTTCCACATCTTCACGAATCTGTATTGTCACCAGGGGTTTACCATCGTAGCTAAAGGCGTTGTGTGGTTTGGTCACCAGCAAGGCAAAACCAAATCCCTGACCGACCATTCCCCGTACCATCTCAATCGACGGTGAGCTGAACACAATATTGGGTGTAAGATCGGCCTGGGTAAACAGATCGACAAAATAGTTACGACTCGGTTGCACATCCAGCAGAATCATTGGCTCTGAAACCAGGTCTTTTAGCGAGACTGATTGTTGCTGCGAAAAACGGTGATCCGCCGGCAACAAGACATAGGGTCTGGACGGCGGCATGAGTGGTTCGGTAGTGATACTCTTATCCAGCTCATGTTTATACAGCAGTGCCAGATCGAAACTGCCTGCTGTTAGCCCCTGAACCAGTTCATGTTGTTCACCGTCACGCAGAATAAATTCGACCCCGGGATAGCGTTGTTTAAATCCGGCAATCAGTTTTGGCAGAATCAGTGGAGCGACCGTTTCAAAGCACCCAATATCAATCTGTCCGGCCACCACATCATTATCCGCCAACGCATTTTGCTCAAACTCATGGGCCATCCGCAGCAGCTTCTGAGCTTTACGGTAAAAACGTGCCCCGGAAGGCGTCAGGGAAACTCCCTGAGCATGATGACGAATAAACAGCTGTACACCAAAACTGTCTTCCAGCCCTTTTATTGCCGTCGATATCGATGGCTGGGCAATATAAAGCTTCCGCGACGCTTCTGCCACACTGCCGCATTCAACTGTGGTAATGAAATACTTAAGTTGCCGCAGAGTATAGTTTGCCATACGTCCTCTTTTATCATCGCAATTTCCTATGATAAAGCAATTAGCATGCCACCAAATCAGTACAACTATTGTGGTTATTATTCTCCTGAAGGTAACCGAAAAATAACACTGTGGTTTGAAGGGGCGTTGTGATTAATAAATGCTCAGTTAGTTTTTTTAGTGTCATGCTCAATATATTTAATAATTTTCATATATCCCAAAAGCCATGAGGATGAATATCAAGGAGACCGTCTCCATTCATCAGTGTCAGCCACGGTAAATCCTGTCCGGCATTCTGCCCTTGTAGTCACGTATGTAGTCAAAATGACTATGGACTGATACTGGCGTCAAAGAAGATTAAAAGGTGTGTATATGACGTTTGACTGGAACTATTTATTCAGCCTGTTCAAAGACAAAGATTTTTGGTGGGCCACATGGACCGTTATCAGACTGAGTGTTATGTCCTGGGTAATCAGTATGGTGTTGGGCTTTGCGCTGGCACTGGCAAAACAGTCCTCTAAGCCGGTTTTGCGTTTTCTGGCTAACCTGTATATCTGGTTTTTCCGCAGCTTACCCTTGCTGGTATTACTGATTTTTGTCTACAACATGCCACAGGCGGTGCCATCGACCTCTGTGGTGCTGAGTAATCCGTTCTATGCCGGGCTAATTGCCATGGTGTTGAGTGAAACCGCCTACATGGCGGAAATCCACCGTAGCGGCCTGCTGTCAATTAACAAAGGTCAGTATGAAGCGGGAAGGGCGTTAGGCCTGGCTTATGGCGGTATTCAGTGGAAAATCATTATTCCACAGGCGGTCAGGGTCGCTCTGCCGGGCCTGGCGAATGAATATATTTCAATCGTTAAACTGACTTCTCTGGTTTCGGTGGTTTCTCTGACCGAAATTCTGCTGGTCGGACAGCGTCTCTATTCAGAAAACTTCCTCGTCATGGAAACTATGACTGCGGTGGCGTTCTACTACATCCTGGTGGTCACTGTGTTCGATTTCCTGCTTAAGCAGCTGGAAAAATACCTGGATGTCACCCGTAAAAAGGGCCAGGCCGTTCCTCAGGAGTGGCTGGATCTGGCAGAGAAACCAGTGTCTGTCATGGCACCGCCGGTGAATACCCCGGGGGTTCCGGCCCTGAATGCCCATCGGTTACATAAAGCCTATAACAATGTGGAAGTGCTGGGGGCTGTCGACCTGCAGGTCAAACCGGGTGAAGTGGTGTCGGTGATTGGTCCTTCCGGTTCCGGCAAGACCACCCTGATTCGTCTGCTGAATGGTCTGGAACAGATTGACCATGGAGAAATTGAAATGAATGGCCAGCCGTTTATTCAGTTGAAACAGCAGGGAGCAAACCCACCGGTGTTCAGTGAAAACAATGCGCTGCGGCTGAATATTGGTATGGTGTTCCAAAGTTTCAATCTGTTCCCGCACCGTACTGTGATGGAAAACCTGTTGCTTGCACCGAAATATCACAAAACTGGCGATGCTTCGTCGCTGATGCACCAGGCTTGTGCACTGCTGCACAAAGTTGGGATGCTGGAACATGCCTGTAAATATCCGCATCAGTTATCCGGGGGGCAGCAGCAGCGCGTGGCGATTGCCAGGGCTTTAATGATGCGTCCACAAATTATGTTGTTTGATGAACCCACTTCCGCACTGGATCCAGAAAAAGTGAACGAAGTGCTGGGAGTGATCGAAAGTCTGGCACAGGAAGGCATTACCATGGTGATTGTGACCCATGAAATGAACTTTGCTTTTGGTGTATCAGACAGGATTGTGTTTATGGAGAAAGGCCGGGTGGTGGTCGATGAGGCACCGGCTTTACTACGAAGTGGCAGCAATGCAAGGGTCACCGATTTTCTTAAAGACGTCACACTGGCGGGTTAATTCAGGGGTTGATATGCGTAATAAAATGACAGCAGTTAAACTGGCAGTACTTTCTCTGGGCATGGCAGCGGCAGGAGCACATGCTGACTTCCTGCAGGCAGGAAAAATTGTCGCCGGTTCAGATGTGACATTTGCTCCTTATGAGTATATGAAGAATGATAAGCCGGCAGGTTTTGATATTGAAATGCTGAGCGGAGTGGCCAAAGCCATGGGCCGCCAGCTGGTCACCCTGGACACCCGGTTCCCGAACCTGATCCCTGGCCTGAAAGGTAAAAAATTTGATGTAACTAACTCAGCCATGTACATCACCCCGGAGCGTCTGAAGGTGGTGGATATGATCCCTTACCTGAAAACCGGGCAGAGCATTGTGGTGCTGGCGGGCAGCCAGTTTAAGCCAAAGTCTGCAGAAGACTTATGTGGTCATAAAGTTTCTGTGATGGCCGGGACTTCTTTCCTGCAGAATTTGCATAAATTCTCGACCGATTATTGTGTTAAAAATAATCTGAAACCGATGACTATCAGTGAATTCGGGACTGATCCTCAGGCGACCCAGGCGCTTCTGTCACACGCGGCAGACGCACAGATTACCGATGTTGCCGTTGCACTGTCAGCGGTGGATAAGCTGAAAGGCCGTCTGGTGATAAGCTCCGACAAACTGCTGTATCCGCAATTGCTGGGTCTGGGAGTGCGTAAAGATGATCCGCAGGTCAAACAGGCAGTCACCGAAGGATTACAGAAGTTCAGCCAGACGGCGGAATACCGTCAGTTGCTGGCAAAATATAAATTTTCTGCTCCTACCGCGGAAGATATCAAAACGCTGATGCCGGCAGCCGAATAAGCGGCCTTGCCATCATCCCTGCCGGCGGCCCGGAGCTGTCGGCAACCCCTGACACGCGGAGAATGAGATGTCGTTAAGTCACGAACAACAGTTACGTATTGATTTGGCAGCTGTATTTCGCATCTGCGCTCAGCTAAATATGCATGAAGCGGTGGCCAACCATTTTAGTGCGGCAGTCTCAGAAGACGGCAAAAAATTTCTGATAAACCCAAAGTGGGTACATTTCTCACGAATTAAACCGGGGGATTTGCTGCTGCTGGACGCAGACAATCCGGAAGATGGTAAGCGCAGCGATGTTGACCCGACGGCCTGGGCCATTCACGGACAGATCCATCAGCGACTTCCTCATGTCAAAGTCGTTCTGCACCTGCATCCGATCTACACCACCGCTATTTCCTGTCTGGAAGACCCGGTGATCCCACCGATCGACCAGAACACCGCCCGATATTTCCGCCGGGTCGCCGTCGATACCATGTATGGGGGTATGGCTGATACGGAAGCGGAGGGTGAACGTCTGACCAGCCTGTTGCAGGGACACAGTCGTTTACTGATGGGTAACCACGGAGTGATGGTCACGGCGGCGAATGTTGGCGAAGCCTTTGATGATATCTACACCCTGGAGCGTGCCTGTCAGATCCTGATTACCGCACTGTCCACCGGCAAACCGCTACGGGTACTGGCGGATGATGTGGCAGAAAAAACGGCTCAGGACTGGGAAAAGATTACTGACTTCTCCCGTGAACATTTTGAAGAAATGAAGCGGATGCTGATCAAAAACGATCCGTCGTTTCTGGAGTAGTTGAATGAGTGCAGCCTCAGAGGGCCGTGCGGTAAAGAAGGCCGTATTTTTAGATTATGCCTCGCTGGATTTTGGCGATCTTGATCCGGCGTGTCTGTACAACGTACTGCCTGAACTGGAACTGTACCCGCATACCGCCTCCACGGAAATCGTTAAGCGGTTGCAGGATGCAGAGGTAGCGATTATCAGCGACCTGCAATTACCGGCAGAGATTTTTAGTCAGTTACCGCGGTTAAAACTGGTATTGCTATCGGCAACCGGAACCAATGCGGTGGATTTAGAGGCCGCCCGCCGGTATGGTGTCACCGTGTGCAATTGCCAGGGCTACGGTACCCATTCGGTGGCTCAGCACACCCTGGCATTGATCCTGTCACTGACCAATCATGTTGCCCGTTATGATGAACTGGTCAGGCAAGGCGCCTGGGCGGCATCTGACCGGTTTTGTCTGACGGATTTCCCGCTGACAGAACTTAACGGTAAGTTGCTGGGAATTGTCGGTCAGGGTGAATTGGGCAGTAAAGTGGCGCAAATGGCCGCAGCGTTTGGTATGCAGGTCCGTTTTGCGCAGTTACCCGGCCGTGACAGCAGCCCGGATAAACTGCCACTCGATTCCCTGCTGGCCGTCGCCGACGTGGTGGCATTACATTGTCCACTGACACCGGAAACCACCGGGCTAATTAACCCTCATCGTCTGAGTTTAATGAAGCGTTCGGCCTTATTGATTAACAGCGCCCGGGGAGCGTTAATTAATGAACAGGCACTGGCGGAGGCACTACGTCGTGGGATTATCAGAGGGGCGGCGGTTGATGTGCTGAGTCAGGAACCGCCGTCACCGGATAATCCGTTACTGGCCAGTGATATTCCGAATCTGTTGATTACCCCACATATCGCCTGGGGCAGTACCGAAGCCCGGCAGGGGGCACTTTTTCAGTTAGCTGAAAATGTCAGTGGCTGGCTGTCAGGTGCTGCGGTACGGGTAGTCAGTTAGTGCGGTGTTTTTATCTGCAAAAAAGGGGTTCTGTCATGACAGAGCCCCTTTTTTTGGGGGTTCCCCCCCGGCAGTACTGCTTATTCTTAAATGGAATTAGAATAGCTGTTTTTGGAATTTGCGATTAATTTGTGATTAAAAGACAATGATCTTGATCACAACCTTGTGAGTTTTTATCATCCGCACAAGGTTTATAACTCGTATTTATAACGCGGGGCCAACAGCCCGGCGTTTTTTCTTTATTCCCGCTCGGGAAATACTTTGCAGCCCAACCAGGAGAATGATTCCGGTGAACAGATTTTTAAAAGGAATAGCTGTCGTCGTGTCAGCACTCAGTGCGACCACTGCTCTGGCAGCCGATCTCTCAGTACCGACCCACAGTTCTATTCAGGTTAAGGAAGATCCTGCGCTGAATAAGCTATTACCGGCCGATATTGCTCAACGTGGTTATATTGTGGCAGCAACCAATCCCAATACACCACCCACCACGTTCTTTGAGACTGACAATAAAACCCTGGCAGGGCGTGAAATCGATGTGATGAATGCTGTAGGCCAGCGTCTGGGGATCCAGGTGCAGTGGCGTAACAGTGGTGGTTTTGACAATATCATCCCGGGCCTGAAAACCGGCCGATATGATGTCGCGCTTTCCAATATTAATGCCACCAAAACTCGTCTGAAACTGATTGATTTCGTCAGTTATTACGATGCCAGTAAGCTGGGGGTTATTTCACTGAAGTCTTCTGATATTAAGCCGTTCACTTCATTTGATGCACTGTGTGGCAGTCAGGTCGGTGCCGGTTCCGGGACCACCCAGGTGACCCGTCTGGAAGATGCCAGCAAACAGTGTCAGACCGAAGGTAAAAAACCTATCCAGGTGGCAGTGTTCCCGGATCGCCCGGCAGGCGTCCAGGCCGTGGTCAGCGGACGGGTACCTATGTTCCTGGGGCCCTATGAAGGTCTGGTCTGGCAGGTGAAACAGATTAAACCTGCCACCATCAGTGGTGTGTTAACGGTGAATGATGCACCGGTGTCGGTGGCTTTCCCGAAAGATTCTCCGTTAGAACCAGCAGTCCAGGCGGCGCTGAATTCTCTGATTAAAGATGGCTCCTACCAGAAGATTCTCGACCACTGGGGAATCGGTTTTGGTGCTGTGAAGCAGTCACTTCGTAATGAAGAGATCTTTAAATGAAATCAGTAACTGAACCGGCAGAAGAACTGAAAATTGTCGGTAAACGTTATTACGGTCGTTGGATTAGTGCACTGATCGTTCTGCTATGTATCGCGGGAATGCTCCAGTCAATGGTGAATAACCCGCGCTTTGAATGGCAGGTGATAGCCGATAACTTTACCGAAGCGTCGATCCTGCAGGGGGTATTAATGACCCTGCAACTGACCGTGATCTCGGTGGTGCTTGGATTCCTGTTTGGTACTCTGTTAGCGTTAATGCGCCTGTCATCGAACCCGGTGCTCTCTACCGTCAGCTGGGCCTATACCTGGTTCTTCCGTGGTGTACCGATGCTGGTTCAGTTGTTCCTGTGGTATAACGTCGCTGCGTTGTACCCAACTCTGTCCGTATCTTTGCCGGGGCTGGGTGAGTTATGGAGCGTAAAGTCTAATACGCTGATTAGTCCCTTCACCGCGGCAGTGATTGCCCTGGTGATGCACCAGTCTGCCTATGCCGCAGAAATTATTCGTGCCGGTATCCAGAGTGTGAGTAACGGCCAGATTGAAGCGGCCCGTGCGCTGGGCTACCGTCCGGCGCAGATCTTTCGCTATACCATTTTGCCCCAGGCGATGCGGGCCATCCTGCCTCCGGCGGGTAATGAAGTGATTGGTCAGTTGAAAACCACAGCGATAGTCTCGGTCATTTCCCTGCAGGATGTACTGTACTCGGCTCAGATCATCTATCAGCGCACTTACGAGGTTATTCCGCTGCTGCTGGTAGCGACGCTCTGGTATCTGCTGATGACGTCCGTGCTTTCCGTGGGGCAGTATTATATTGAACGTTATTTTTCCCGTGGGGTGACACGCCGTGAACCTTCGGGTATTGCTAAACTGCTGAGCCGGATGGCCCGCAAGGAGGTATCCCGTGGCTGAGGCAATTTACTTACGTAAAGTGACCAAGCGCTTTTCCGGCAACACCATTCTTAAACAGGTCGATCTGGATATCCCTGCCGGGTCAGTCACGGTCATCCTGGGGCCTTCCGGCTCAGGAAAATCAACACTGTTGCGTTGTATCAACCATCTTGAAAAACTGGATGGCGGTACAATCCGTGTCGGCGAAGAGCTGGTAGGGTATCACCAGAAAGGCCATACCCTGCATGAACGCAGCAACCGTGATATTGCCCGGCAACGCCGTGAAATCGGTATGGTATTTCAGCAGTTCAACCTGTTTCCACATCGTACAGTGTTGCAGAACATCATTGATGCACCGATGCGGGTCAAAAAGCAGGGGCGTCAGCAGAGTATTGATAAAGCACTGGAGTTGCTAAAGCAGGTAGGGTTGGCTGGGCGTGAAAACGAATGGCCACAAAACCTTTCCGGTGGACAGCAACAGCGGGTGGCGATAGCCAGGGCACTGGCGATGAATCCGGGGGTGATGTTGTTTGATGAACCGACCTCTGCCCTGGACCCCGAGCTGGTGGGTGAAGTGTTGCAGGTAATTAAGCAACTGGCACATTCCGGAATCACCATGGTGATTGTGACCCACGAAATCGGTTTTGCTAAGGAAGTGGCTGACAATATCGTGTTTATGGAATCAGGCAGCATTATTGCCGCCGGCCCGACCCAACAGGTACTTGATGATCCGCAAAACGGACGGGTACGAGAATTTATTGCAACGGTGCTTTAGGGCACCGTTTTTTTTACTGGCAGACTCATGAGCTCATCAAAGAAAATGCACAGCGCCCATTGGGGGGCGTTTCAGGCCGAAATGCAGGAGGGAGAAGTTCGGGTAACCCCTTTCCCCGGCGATCCGGACCCCAGTCCGTTACTGAATAACTTTTCCAATGCGCTGAATCATCCGGCTCGCGTAACCCAACCGATGGTGCGCCGGGGCTGGCTTGAACAGGGGCCGGGGCCGGACTCACGGCGGGGCAGTGATGAATATCTGCCACTCAGTTGGCCAGAAGCTATCGAACTGGTGAGTCACGAGTTAAAGCGGGTGAGTTCGGCTTACGGTCCTGAGGGCATCTTTGGCGGGTCTTATGGTTGGTCAAGTGCCGGACGTTTCCATCATGCCCAGAGCCAGGTACACCGCTTTCTGAATACGGCGATCGGCGGCTATGTACGGTCAGTGAACAGTTACAGTTCCGGTTCTGCCGCCGTACTGTTGCCGCATATTGTCGGTTCGATGGATGAGATTGCCCGTAAGGGTGTGAGCTGGCAGGAAATTGCCACGGATACCGACATCGTGATGGCGTTTGGCGGTCTGGCACTCAAAAATTCTCAGGTAGCCAGTGGTGGGATTAGTGAGCATACCGAACGTGGCTTTATGCGTCAGGCCGCGGCACGCGGCGCCCGGTTTATTTCGGTCAGCCCACTGGCCAGTGATTTGCCTGTTGAAGCAGAGGGCGAATGGTTGTCGATTATTCCCGGGACAGATGCGGCACTGATTATTGGTATCCTTGCTGTTCTCATCGAACGGCAACTGACCGACGAGGATTTTCTGGCGAAGTATTGTGTCGGCTGGCCAGCGATGGTGGCCTACATTCGTGGTGAAGAAGACGGCCTGCTGCGGGATGCGCATTGGGCGGCGGAAATTTGTGGAATCAGCGCCACAGAGATTATCACCCTGGCGCAACGTTTACACGGGAAGCGGGTACTGATTACCGTTGCACATGCACTGCAGCGTTCTCAGCACGGAGAACAGCCGGTATGGCTGGGACTGGTCCTGGCTGCCGCCCTTGGTCAGCCGGGGTTACCCGGCGGTGGTTTTACCTATGCACTGGGTGCGCTGGGGCACTACGGCAAGCTGTTTAATCTGGTGAGCTTTCCTTCGCTTCCTCAGGGACGTAATGGTATTGACCGTTTTATCCCGGTGGCAAAAATTTCGGATATGTTGCTGCACCCGGGTGAGCATTTTCACTATAACGGTCGTCGCCTGACCTATCCTGATATCCGGCTGGTGTACTGGGCCGGCGGAAATCCTTTCCATCACCATCAGGACCTCGCCAGGTTGCGTCAGGCATTTTGTCGGCCAGATACGCTGATAGTGCATGAAACCGCCTGGACCGCCACTGCCAGACATGCTGATATTGTATTGCCAGCGACCATGACGCTGGAACGTGAAGATATCGGTGGTGCACCGACCGACCGGCATCTGTTTGCCATGCATCCGGTGGCAGAACCCCGTGGCCTGGCCCGCGATGATTTTGATATCTTTACTGATCTGGCGCGTGCGCTGGGCCGCGAGCAGGAATTTACTGAAGGGCGCACTTCTCAGCAGTGGCTGGAAATGATGTATGGTCAACTCAGAGATAAACTGGCTGCGTTACAGTACAGTTTGCCGGATTACCAGACGTTTCAACAATCGGGTATGGTCGAATTACCTCAGCACACCGAAAGTGGTCTGATGATGAAAGCGTTTCGTCGGGATCCTGTGGGGGCACCGCTGACCACTCCCAGTGGGAAGATAGAGATCTATTCTGCGACGATTGCCGGTTTTGGTTATGCAGACTGTCCGGGGCATCCGGTATGGTTAGCACCACAAGAGCAGGCGGTGGCCGGAGAATCCTGCTGGCTGATAGCTAACCAGCCAGCCACCCGGTTACACAGCCAGCTGGATTTTGGTAATTACAGTCAAAGCAGCAAACGTCAGAACCGCGAAGTCTGTTGTCTGCATCCAGAAGATGCCAGGGCGGCAGGGATCAGTGAAGGGGATATTGTTGAGTTGTATAACCCGCGGGGAACGGCACTGGCCTCTGCCAGCCTGACTACTGAGATTCGTCGCGGGGTCATTCAGCTTCCGACCGGTGCCTGGTATGACCCCGTGGAACCCGGTGCAGATAAACCGGTTTGCCGGCATGGTAATCCCAATGTGTTAACCCGGGATGTGGGGACATCGTCTCTGGCACAGGGCTGTACCGGACAGATCACCGTTGTTAAGGTGCGGAAGTTTAACGGAGAATTACCGCCAATGCAGGCGTTTATTCCGCCTGCCGGGGCTGTCGGTCAGACCGCCTGAGGCTGGCTCAGGCGGTAAGGTCGATTATGCCAGTAAGGCATCAATTAAACGGCTAAGTTGCCGGCGGTCAGTCAGCCGGCAATCGTCAACAACCTGCTGTCGGCGGTCTGCCGTTTCCTGCTGCAGTGCCAGAGCGAGTTTTTCCCGTACTTTCACCGGTTCTGCCAGCGACTCCTGTCGGGTTCGCCGGCAACTGAGCTGTCGTCCGTCGGTCAGAAACAGACTGACCTCATGAAAACGCAGTGCCGGATTAATGGCATCCGGTGGCGCAGTTTCGTCGGGTGTGCGACGCACTTTGTTGGCCAGGGCCATCACCTGTGGGTTGACCGGTCCTTCAGCAAAATCCACCATACGTAAATCATCGTACAGCAGCATCGCAGCGATAACATATTCCAGACTGAACCGGGCTTCGATACCGTTATCAGGATGGCGAACCGATGCCGCGATATCACCACCAGGCGGGAAGCTGACCGTGATGTTATCGGTTAATGTCAGTAAATGGTCGATGTTTCCCTGCTCACTTACCCACTGGCGACGAAGGATCCGTGCGGCTTCTGCGGCACTGTGAGTACCGCTGCAGGTGGCAAAAGGTTTAAATTCCAGCCCGGGTCCGGTGATACGCCAGGGCATTCCCCAGTCTGTCGTCAGTTTTTCGGGGAGCGCCTGATCATTGCTGGTAGCAGAAAGGAAAGCCTCAATCACTCCCCGGGGTTGCCCGTCAAATCCGGCCAGTGCCAGTTGAGTTGCTCTGACTGCCCGTTCAGCAGCCAGTCCGGCATGCAGTGGTTTTACCGCTGAACCAAACTCAGCTCTTAATCCACTGGCTTGCGTGGCAGCTATCCCCAACAACACACAGGTCTGAGCCAGAGTCGCCCGGCTGAGACGGGCCAGGGCTGCCGCTGCGGCCAGGGTGCCGAGTGTCGCGGTATTATGGTAGCCACGGGTATAATGTTGCTGGGTAGCGGCCAGCCCCAGTCTGCCGGCGGTTTCCACGCCGACGATATAGGCATCAAGAAACTCCTCAACGCTGTATGACGGCTGAAAACTGCACCAGGCAATCAGGGCCGGCAGAATCACCGTGGTGGGGTGGCCCCGGAAATCGGCATGGAAATCATCATAATCCAGGGCATGGCCCGCATAACCGAGTAACAGGGCACGCTGTGCAACGGTCTGCTCCGGATACACCTGTCTGAGTATCGGCAGACCGGAATCCGGAACCTGCTGATGCATCAGTGGCCAGCAGACGGCAATAAAATCACAGACCCCATCCCGTGCATCCTGCCGTGCCTGTTCGTCAGGCTGGCTGCCGATAATTTTCTCTGCCAGCCGTTCAGTGATGTTCACTGTGCGGACTCCTGCGGCAGGTTCAGTGCGCGTTCTGCCAACTGTGCCAGATAGTGTGAGGTCGGCAACAGCACCTGATCATTGATACGAAACGCCGGATGGTGCAGGGCATATTGCTCGCCGGTACCGACCATCACGAATGCTCCGGGTAGTTGCAACTGGTAGAAAGCGAAGTCTTCACCAATCGGGCTGGCTTCAACGACCCGGGCCTCAAAGCCACATTCAGCCGCCTGTTCCAGGGCAAAGTCAGCCCAACGGGCATCGTTAATCACCGAAGGAGGGCCAGCCTGCCAGTCGAGACTGATGTCGGCATCAAAGGCGGCGGCGAATCCATCCAGAATCGCACGAAAGCGTTTTTCAATCAGTTGCCGGGTATCCGGGGAGAAGGTCCGGACAGTGCCTTCCATCCAGGCACTGTCCGGAATCACATTCCAGGTGCTGCCACTGTGAATCTGGGTGATGGAAACCACCGCATTATCCGATGACGGTGCATTACGGCTAATCACCGTTTGCAGAGCACCGGTGAGTTGCCCGGCAATAATAATCGGGTCATTACCTTCATGCGGACGGGCGGCATGGCTGCCGATACCTTTTATTGTGATGCTGAAGCGGTCAACCGAAGCTGTCAGTGCACCTGCTTTACTGCCGATGACCCCGGCCGGAAGTGTCGGGTCATTGTGCAGCCCAAAGATGGCGAAGGCTTCTGACAGTGCTCCGGTGTTAATAATGTCGGGTGCGCCCTGGCCGGTTTCTTCTGCGGCCTGAAACAGGATTCTGACGCGGCCTGGCAACGCAGCTTCATTTTTTTTCAGCAGAATAGCGGCACCCAGTGCAGCTGTGCTGTGAAAGTCATGACCACAGGCATGCATTACGCCAGGGTTTTCTGAACGATAGTCTACGCCCGATTGTTCTTCGATGGGCAGCGCATCGATGTCTGAACGCAGCACCACCAGAGGCCCGCTGGCGGGACCCACTTCGGCGACCAGTCCCGTTTTCAGGGGGAGGTCCAGCACACGGATATCATGTTGCTCCAGTTGCCGGCGGATTCGTGCCGTTGTCTCAAATTCCTGATTTGAGAGTTCAGGAAAACGGTGCAGTTCATGGCGAAAAGCAATCAGGCTTTCGGCGAACAGGTCTTCAGTAATATCAGTCATTGTGTTCTCCGGTTATTTTTTTCCGTCAACAGGCACCTGACGTGTCAGCCAGCGCTGGTGGGCGGCTTCATCCAGGACTTTTTTCATATACAACGTAATATGGCCTTTGCCCAGGTCAGCCTGGTGCATGGGCACGAAGCCTCGCTTCTGATACATCTCAATCAGCCACGGATGGTTGGTCGCAGTTCCCAGAGAAACCGCCGGAGCACGCAGCTGGCCTGTCAAAATTTCCTGCTCAAGGAGTTGCAGTATTTTACTGCCATAGTGCTTGCCGGGATGCTCCGGATGGGCAGCAAACCAGCCGATATGCGGCAAACCAAAGGGGCCGGGCAGCGGGCCCCATGGATAACGGATAGTGACAGAAGCGACCATCTGGTCATGCTGGTAGAGTCCGTAAACCCCATGATTTTGCAGGTGTAGCAGGGCTTTTTCACGATTCGTGGTGGCGGCATCGAAGTGGATTCCCATCGATATTGTTGGCGCATAGGCGGCCAGCACCAGTGCAAGATAGCTGTCTACCTCGTCGTCTTTGACCTGGCGGAAAGTAAGGCTCATGGTTATTTCCGGGATTATGAAAAAAAAAGAGTATAACAAAGCGTGGGGAGGAGAGATTAACAGTAAAGTGAACCGCAGCTATATATAAAAAAGGTATAAGCTAATTCCATTTTGGAAAGTCAGTCAGGCCGCTTTTCATTGCGTAAATAGCCAGTTACCGTAGACTATACTGCATCTCCGGTGTACCCCTGTCAGGGGTACTTCAGCTTAGTTACCATCGTATGTCGGTGGTCTGCAATAGTGTGTTCAGGGTGACCCCGTGTTAGCAATCAAATCTCCAAATGGTTATTTTCAGGAGCCCGGTCTGCGTACCCAAACCGGAAGCTATCTGAAAGCTTTTTCCTCCGAAGTTCGCATTATCAGCTCCCCGGCGGCCTGGAAGGCGGTCAATCCTGAACTGAGTCATAGCCTGGAAGAGCAGGGTATTCGTTGGCAACTGGAATATCTGAACGGAGAATGCACTCAGCAGGCGATTGATACTCTTCAACAAAATGTGCTGGCGCAGGGCGCCGGAGTGTTACTGGGTATTGGTGGTGGCCGTGTGATGGATGCGGCAAAAGCCGCGGGGGCTGCGGTTCCGGAAGTCAAAGTGGTGAACATGCCTACTCTGGCGGCGACCTGTGCCGCCTGGTCCCCGGTCAGTATCATTTATGATGATCAGGGCGGTCATTTGCGCAGTCAGTTATTGCCCGCCATGCCCGAACTGGTACTGGTCGACAGCGAGGTTATTGCCCGCTCTGATGTTCGTTACCTGAAGGCCGGTATGGTGGATGCGTTGGCGAAATTGTTTGAGTTCCGTCCTTACCAACTCAACAATCCTGACAACCTGTCGCTGCAACTGAAAATACTGCCGGCACAGCAGGCGTTGGAAATATTTAAACAGTATGGTGATCAGGCCATTGCTGATAACCAGGCCGGGGTGGTGACTCCGGCACTGATTAAAGTGATTGAGGCCAACATCGTCTATGCCGGACTGTCGAACAGTGTACGCGATACTCTGGCGACCCCCGGATTTGCCCATGCTATCCATAACCGGCTGACTCATCAGCCGGAACTGCATCACTGGTTGCATGGTGAAAAAGTCGGTTTCTGCCTGCTGATTCAGTCACTGATTGAAAATAACGGTCAGGCTGATGCAGAGCTGGTGGAATTATTGCAACGTTACTCTGCACCATTGAAACTTCCGGCATTTGCGGAGGACCGGAAAGCGGTCATCCGTACCCTGGCGGGCGCAGTACGCTTCCCGGAACGCAGCGCCGCTATGCTGCCGTTTGAGATTTCACCAGCCTCGCTGGAAAAGGCTTTTTTACTGGCCGATACCCTTTTTTAACCACCGCTATGCGGTGATGAATGTGACAAACAGGAATGATAAATGGACAGTTCAACAACTCAGCGTCGTCTTCGTCTTGGCCTCTTTGTTCAGCCCGTGGGACATCATGTCAGTGGCTGGCGGTTAACCGAAAACCTTGGTTCACCGACCGATATCGACTGGCTGATTACTCTGGCGAAAAAGGCCGAAGCAGGGACTTTTGATCTGTTTTTTGTCGGTGACGCGCTGGCAACCAGTATGTATCGCCTGCCCTCTACCATGGCACGCCTGGAGCCGCTCACGCTGCTGTCTGCGCTGGCAGTGAATACCCGGCGGATTGGTCTGGCGGCTACCGCATCCACCACTTTCAGCGATCCCTTCACTCTGGCCCGCAGCTTTTCTTCGCTGGATCATATCAGCCGTGGGCGTGCCGCCTGGAATGTCGTGACCTCATTCTCTACCGATGTGGCGCGTAATTTCAGCCGTGAAGATATGCCTGACCACGCGCAACGTTACGGACGTGCCCGGGAATTTCTTGAGGTGGCTGATAAGTTATGGGCTGGCTGGGAAGAGGGCGCGGTACAGCCGGATCCTGCCAGTGGCCGCTATTTTATAGATGAAAAAATTAAGCCGATCGATCATCAGGGAGAACACTTCCAGGTGCAGGGGCCGCTGAATATTACCCGTTCGCCTCAGGGACGTCCGGTGATTATTGAAGCGGGCTCCTCTGCTGACGGCCAGAAGCTGGCCGCTGAAACGGCCGAAGTGGTATTTACTGCCGCGGCCAGCCTGGAAGAAGCTCAGACATTCTATCGCTCACAAAAAGATCAGGTGATTGCTGCCGGCCGTAATCCTGATCATGTAGTCATTATGCCAGGGGTGATGCCGATTGTTGGCCGGACCCGTGAAGAAGCTAAAGCATTGTGGAAAGAGCTGAATACGCTGGTGGATATTGATAACGGATTACGCCAGCTTTCATTACGGTTTGGTATGGATCTGTCGACTTATCCGCTGGACGGTCCGGTGCCGGAAGTTCCACTGGGTGAAGGCAATCAGAGCCGGGTGAAACTGATGACCGATATGGCAAAACGCGAAAATCTGACCTTACGTGAACTGGCCGCCATAGCTGCCGGATCCCGTGGGCACCGCGTGATTGTCGGGACTGCGGAAGATATTGCTGATGATTTCCAGCTGTGGCTGGAGCAGGGCGGGGCGGATGGCTTCAATGTGATGCCGGCGATTATGCCTGAGCAACTGGATCTGTTTATCGAACTGGTGATCCCGGAATTGCGTCGTCGTGGCCTGTTCCACGAAGATTATGAGTTTGCCACTCTGCGTGAAAACCTCGGATTGCCGGTGGTTGGTTAATTTTGCCTGGCGGGGCCAGACAGCCGGTGTGGTCGTCAATCACACCGGCATGCTCTCAGGCCCCCAGATACATCTTCTTCACTTCCGGATTTTTCAGAATATCCTGCGCATCGCCGGACAACACAATTTTACCGTTTTCCAGCACATAGGCGCGGTCAGCGATCCTCAGTGCTGCGGTGGCATTCTGTTCAACCAGCAAAATAGTGATATTGTCTTCCCGCAATTGGCGAATAGTGGCAAATAACTCGCCGACTATCTTAGGTGCCAGCCCGAGGCTGGGTTCATCCAGCATAAGTAATACTGGCTCACTCATCAGCGCGCGGGCAATGGCCAGCATTTGCTGTTCGCCACCGCTCATGGTGCCCGCCATCTGAGTGCGGCGTTCCTTCAAACGCGGAAACAGTTCAAACATCCGGTCTCGTAGTACGGTAAAACTGGCCAGATTATTGTAGGCACCCATCTTCAGGTTTTCTTCAATCGTCAGATTGGTAAATACCTTTCGGCCCTCCGGTACCAGCGCCAGCCCTTTACGGACAATGTTGTGGGTCTGGCTGCGGGAGATATCCTCATTAAGAAAACTGACCGAACCGGTCGATTTCACCATATTGATAATCCCGTTGAGTGCCGAGGTTTTACCTGCGCCATTACTGCCAATCAGGGTGACAATTTCCCGATCATTGACCTGTAAATCGATGCCTTTCAGTCCCTGAATCATGCCATAAAATACTTTCAGCTCGCGGGCATTAAGCATAACTGAGGTCTCCCAGATAAGCGGCAATCACTTCCGGATGGTTAATGGCCTCTGACATTAGCCCGCTGAATAAGGGTTTGCCATATTCAAGGACCATAACGCGTTCGCAGAGCGCATTAACAAAAGGCATATCATGTTCGATTAATAACACACTGAGCTGATAGTCTTTGCGCATCCGGAAAATTAATTTTGCCAGGTCTTCGGTTTCTTTGGGGTTCATCCCGGCGGCAGGTTCGTCAAGTAACAGCAGTTTTGGTGACGTTGCCAGGGCGCGGGCAATTTCCACTTTACGTTGGTTACCATAACTGAGGTTTGTCGCCTGCATATTGGCAAAATCAGCAATGCCGATATAGTCGAGCAGTGCCAGGGCTTTTTCCCGACTATGACGTTCCGCGGAGAAAAAGCGCCCGATACGTAATGCGGCTTCTGCCAGTGAATAACGGCTGGTGCGGTCCAGTCCAATCATCACGTTTTCCAGTACGGTCATCGAATTAAACAGGCGAATATTCTGGAAGGTCCGGGCAATTCCCCGTGCCACTACCTGGTTCGGTTTTAGCCCGGTCAGCGATTTTCCGGCCAGTACCACTTCGCCGGAGGTCGCCCGGTAATTGGTGGTGATAATGTTAAACATGGTGGTTTTACCCGCCCCGTTGGGTCCGATCAGACCGAAAATCTCAGCTTCTCTGACCTGAAAGCTGACATTGTCGATGGCCTTCAACCCCCCAAACTGAATACTGACATTTTTTACGTCAAGGATGACTTCAGGACTTTCCATGGCGCTTTCTCCCCGGACGAATTTGCCAGATCTCTTTCTTGCCCAGTAAACCTTCCCGGGCAAACAACATGATAATTAACAGGATCAGTGAAAATACCACCATCCGTAAGCCAGGATAGGAGCCGAGGTCATAACCAAACAGGTTCAGTGGCTGATCCAGGAAACGCAGCCATTCACCACTGCCAATCACAATAATCGTTCCGAGGATAGCGCCGGTAGTACTGCCGAGGCCGCCGAGAACGATGATAATTAACAGCTGGAAGGTCAGCATAAAATCAAACAGCCCCGGAGAGATGGTGGTCAGCAACGAAGCCAGCAAACCGCCGCCGATACCTTCGAAAAAGGCACTGGTAGCAAATGCACAGGTCTTAATCCTGAAGGTATTCACTCCCATGGCAATCGCCGCATCTTCGTCATCACGAATCGCTTTCATCATCCGGCCATATTTGGAACTGACCAGTTGCAGAATGATCCCTGTGGAAACGAGTGCCGCCAGCCCGCACCAGAACAGCAGGTGGGGTTGCTGAGGAATATCACTCAGGCCAATCGCTCCGTTGGTGATCTGTGGGTTATTAATTGCCAGAATTTTAATGATAAAGCCGAAACCCAGAGTCACGATGGCCAGGTAATCTCCCCGCACACGGAATACCGGAAACGCCAGACAGACGGCCAGTAACGCTGAACATACTCCGCTAATCAGTAAGGCGGGCAAAAAACTGGTATGCAGTGCGAGAATGAACTGGCTGGGGGACGCCATCTCGTACATGTCCAGCTTACTGTCACTGGTCAGTAACAGTATGGAGGTGACATAGGCCCCTACCGCCACAAAACCGTTCGGTTCCAGCGACAGTTGTCCCGTTACCCCATTGATCAGGTTATAACTGACGGCCAGAATCATAAAAATAAAAATAGTACTGATCACCCTGATAATGTAGTCATTAAACAGGGAGTTAATGGCAAATAATAACGCGATACCGATGGCAATGATCAGCAGGCTGCGGGCCACAGAGGCCGGAGCAGAAGTCGCTATTTTCATCAGAAACGGCTCCTTTCCAAACGTTCATCTCCCATAATCCCGACAGGGCGGAATAGCAGAACCAGAATCAGGAACATAAAGGCAAAGGCATCTTTATAACCTCCCAGTTCCGGGAACAGTGCCACTGCGACGACTTCGGTGAAACCGAGAATAAAGCCACCCAGTACTGCGCCGGTGACACTGCCTATTCCACCCAGCACTGCGGCTGCAAAGGCTTTCAGGCCAATTAATACCCCCATTAACGGATCGATAGTCGGATAGCTGATGGCATAAAACACCCCACCCAGTGCCGCCAGACTGCTGCCAAGCGCAAATACCAGCGAAATGATCCGGTTAGCATCAATGCCCATCAGGCGGACCGTGTTCACATCGAAAGCCACCGCGCGAATAGCCATGCCGTAGCGGGTGCGATACAGCAACCAGAGAATGGCACACAGCAACAACACAGTAATCACCGGAACCAGCCAGGCGACATTGGTAATGGTGATGCCACCCGGATTGATGGTCCGGTTGAAAAAATCCGGAGCCGAAAAGAAGCGGGTACTGCCACCGAACAGGACATTAAACAGATTCTCGAGGAAAAAGCTGACACCGATAGCGGTGATCAGCATTGAGATTTTCGATGCATTACGCAGGGGGCGATAAGCCACCCTGTCAATCAGCATCCCAAACAGACCACACAACATCAGCGTGAGGAATATGGCTACCCAGAAGGGTAGCCCGAGTGAAGAGAACAGAAATAACGTCAGGAAGGCACCTACCATCATGACATCAGCATGAGCAAAGTTAATTAAGCGCAGTACGCCGTAGACCATGGTGTAGCCGATGGCGATCAGAGCGTACATACCTCCCAGGCTCATCCCATTGACGACCTGCTGCAGAAAAATGGCACCATCCATTGCTGTCTCCTTATTAAAAACTATGGATTAACCACAGTTTTAAATACCAGTTTTCCGTCTTTCACTTCGTTGATGACTGCACTGCGGATAGCATCGCCATTTTTCAGAGTCAGAGTTCCGGTAATACCCTCATAATCTTTGGTGGCACGAATTTTATCGTTCACACAACTACGGTCATGGGCATCGCTACACTGGTTCATCGCATTGACGATGACGTTATAAGCATCGGCGGTCATTGCGCCCCAGGTATGAGTAGGCTGTTTGTATTTATCTTCCCAGGCTTTAATAAATTTTTCGCCTTCAGGAGTTTGCTGTTTCGCGGTAGGTGAGTAGTAGTCGGTGGTCATATAGCCATTCACTGCATCTTTACCCACCTCGAAGAATACCGGGTCAGCGGCCAGACCATCACCACCCACGACAGGTTTCTTCAACCCAAGTTGCTGAGACTGAACGGCAATCAACGCTCCTTCGGTGTAATAGATAGGCATGTAGATCATGTCCGGATCTTTGGCTTTCACGCTGGATAGCTGGGCTTTAAAATCTTTACTTCCAGTAGGTGCCTGTACCTCGATAACGATTTTCCCGCCATTTTTAACAAACTGATTGCGGAAGGCTTTTGCCAACCCAACGGAATAGTCATTGCTGCTGTCAAATACGATAGCCGCGGTTTTGGCATGCAGGTCCCGTGATGCCAGATTCGCGCCCACTACCCCCTGAAAACTGTCAGAAAAGCAAACGCGGCTGACATACGGATGGTTGCGGGTAACACGGTCATTGGTCGCGGTAGGGGAGACAATCGGGGTTTTACTGTCATCGGCAATTTTTACCATGGCCAGAGTGTTGGTAGAGGTGACTTCACCGATCACCGCATCGACTTTATCGCTGGAAACCAGACGCTGCATAGCATTTGCCGCTTCGACTTTGTCGCTCTTGTCATCGATCACAATCAGCTTAATCGTATCGCCATTTTTCAGTTTGGGCGTCAGCGACTGAATCACCTCCAACCCTTTCTGCGAAGGCTGACCGTAACCACTTAATGCTCCGCTCAATGGCAGGACAACACCAATTTTAATTTCATCAGCATGGACTGCAAAGCTGCCCGCCAGTGCAGAGACCATTAATGCAGCGACAGATAATTTCCCACCAAAGCTTTTCATAGTTACCTCATCATCCGTTTATATAAGTTGTTTAAGACGTTTACAGGCACAACAGTTGAAACAGGGAAAGCGACAGCTGACAAAACATCCCACAGGTATTTCATCTCAGTATGCTGATCCCACCGGTCTGAACAGCGCTGATTTCTGCGCTACTTCAAGGTAGTAGCTGAATATTGCAAAATGCTTCACACTAGCCAAAGCAAGTTACATGCCATTTTTAAATGAAACAAAATACAGGAAATGTGTCCTCTGGTTAATGTATGTTGCGCTAATGTGAAGATTATAGTCATCACTATGGTGCATTCGGTTTTTTTGCTGAACTCTTTTAGTGCAATGTGACGGCGGTAAATATTTTGGGTTGGGGGATGATCGTAAACAGTGCAGGGCACCAGAAAAATTGCCGGTAAACTGAGTGAGCGGATAATGTATACCGTAAGCAGAAATTTTGAAGTGAGAGGGAGTATTAATCCGCGATCGGATATTTTTAATAAATATTAAACATCGTAGGACAGCGGCAGAAAGAGAGTAAACAGGTTACTCTCTTAAACTGAATGATTAATTACATTTTACGATAGGTTTCAATATAGGCTTGAGCTTTTTCGTAGCCAAGTATCCCCCCATATAAATAGCCACCAATCCCTCCGCCAACTGCAGAAACGGTTAAACCGACCAACTGGGCGATACCGCCGACGATCCAGCCACCCGCTCCGCCATATTTACCTCCCACCGCCGCCCCGGTACCGAAACCGTCAATGGCACCAAGAATCGACCCCCAGAAGGCTCCATCCATATCACCATCAATAAGGCCACCGGCACCGGAAACGGAGGCTGATTCTGTAAAGGTTAATTCTTTCATATGAATACTCCCTGTTTATTTTAAGCTGAGTTATTTCCTTATGAGATAAGCAAAAATTCTGTCGGAACAAAATATTGCTCTTTAGCGATCGCTCCGGTATTAAATTTTTCCGTGAGAGACAGCAAAAATATACATGCAACTAGTAGAACACCTAATAAGAATCGGCATATTTGTGAGGTGCATCACGTTAATATTATGGGCAGTGATATGTCGATAGGAATAATGCATAGCTCAGGATAACTCATTGTAATTAATAGTAAGTATTGGAGTTTTTTCGTGCTTATGTGGGGGGGCTGTTTCATTTAATAGGATAAATACGGGATTTATTGCCTGGTTTTGTTTTTACTATGCAGTGACTGATTTTTGAGGCGTTATTACGAATATTAATGCAGAATTATTGTCTGTAGAATCCGGAGTGACTAATTTAAAAAACTGCAGTGTATTGTGGGGAAATACAGGTATTCAGGTGCAGGGATAGCGATGGTCAGATGTCGGTACCCCTTTATTGTAGGGAGATATTATCTCCTTTTGAAAATGAAACAAGCTGTGGACAGTGGGCAATCCGTTCAGAGATGAAATTTTTTATTCTCCAGCCTGTGGCAAACGAGGCGCTGAGACAGGCTGTCGTAAGCAGAGAGTCTTCTCTACGATTATCGGGATTTTTTGGGCTGAAGATTTAATCTAAAAATCCGTAAAACGGGTAACAGAACTCAAAGTAGGTGATAAGTCGCTAATGGGAGATTGCCATGGTTTTATCGCTGAATTTTTTAGAAAAAACGAGTTCAGCATGGGCTTTAAGTGGTGATAAATCCGGGTTTTCTGCGCCCGGATCTATAATTATTGTGTCGTATGGTGTATTTTTCACCGCTCAGAAACGATTTTTGATAGTTTGAGATATTATGTCACAGATGAGTAGGGGAAAAAGTACTTCAATACTGTTCTACTTATCGGCTGATAAATCAGTGTGCAATTGCAGCACAATTGTTGTCTCCTGTACTGTGGGTTACGGGAAACGTTTGCCAGGGAGTAATTATGCGTAAGCCGTTAGTTTTAGTCTCATCTCTCATCCTGATGTCAGTGAGTTTATTAAGCGGGTGTTCTTCGTCCACGAAGCAAGCCTCAGAGGCTCCGGTGACCACTGAGGCACCAGTTTCAGATGCAAACCAGCCTGCACCAGAGGTCGTAGCTCCGGCTCCGGCTCCGGCGGCAGAACCAGAGACTAAATTTGCAGACCCGCTGGAAAAAAGTTCAGTATTTGGTGATTTCCGCCACTACAAAATAGGCGACATCATTCCTGCGCTGTACCGGACGCAGACTTACAACATCTCTAAATGGCAGCTGAGAAAAATCCCTGCGCCGTCAGCGGGCAGTCACTGGACTTATTTCGGTGGTGATTATGTGCTGATTAGCGATGAAGATGGAAAAATTCTTCGTATTTTCTCTGGCGAAATTATCTATCGTTAATACTGCCGTATAAGAGGAAGATGGCCGCAGGACAATGCGACCATCTTCTGTTATTCCCGGAGTGGCTAATCCTCTGGCTCTGCCCGGTTCTCCCCGCTGATAATCTGTAACGACTTCATACCTACACCCAGTTTTCTTGGGTCCTGCCCGATAATATTATTCAGCATACTTTCAACAGGTGCCGGTGGAGTAATGACCAGCGTTGGGCTTTTGCTGTGGCGGGTAAACTGCAGTGAATAGTCAGCCAGCTCCCCGGTAGGAATAAAGCTGTGTTGTTCACCACCCACACTGACGGTGACCGGTTTACCGATATTCGGCCCATAGCCTTTTGCCACGATATGTAACGTAAATTCATCCGGTAGTGGGCGGGTGTAGTTAATGGTAACCCCCGGTGCCAGATTGGCATTTGACCAACGCCCCCAACTTTCCGGGCGGGATAAACCACTGTAGCTGGCGACGGATTGTGGAGCACCGGGCAGATAGAACAGGTAACTGTCAGACGGATAGCGGATATCATTATCAGCCACCTGTAACTGCTGCAGTGTCTGACGATAGGTATCCTCTGAAATGACTGCCGGGGTAAAGGCCACATTGCCCTGGTAATTTCCGCGGCCGATTTCTGTGACCCGGGGTTTGCCTCCCAGTTCACCCGTGGTGTAGCATAGCGCATCTGATAAGGCGAGGTTCGGAGCCCATAACCGGCCAGCCTTATAGCATCTGTCAAACCAGACAAATTTATCTCCGGCTGCAAATTTACTCAGACGTGAAGTTAATGTTTCGGCATATACCCCTTCCGGGATCGGTTCGACTTTATCGCTGTCCACTTTTATCAGTACCGGCAGACGGAAGGTGGATCCGGAAAAGCTCAGGGTGTTTTTTTGCTGATCGACAGTAAACCGGTCAATGCGCCGCGGGAAATTCCATAACTGGATGATGTCCGGTTTCCACGCGTTGATCTTGCGGGGAAGGTCAGTAAATATTTCGGATAACGAGGTTCCTGACAGGCTGCTTCGCCCCAGACCAATAAAATTATCACCTCCCAGAATATCCAGTACGGTCGCACCGTTATCCATCGTGCTGCGTTTACGGTTGATCTCCGTGGTTTCAGGCTTATCACCACGAATTATAAAAAAGCTATCGTGGCGCGGATGCTTGATCAGGTAACGATAAGCGGTGTTATTCATCGCCAGATGGTCAGATCCCACGACGATAATAGTATTTTTAAACCACGGTGAGCTTTTTATCCGCGCAATAAGCCGGGCAATGTGTTCCTGAGAACAGGAAACCGCACTAAACGACAGGTTATTTTTTCCGTCATAGGGGTAGGCCTTGCGCTGGCAGGTCGCCGAGATAAAGCCGTCCGGGTGGTGGGTGTCAACGGTCAGCGCGAATAATGCAAATCGTTGTTTTTCCTGTGATAACTGTTGGTATTTTTCGAAAACTTTATCCAGAACCGTATCATCATAAAAGCCCCAGTTATTTCGGTAGTCAGGATTTGTCACCTGAGATTTCAGTTCTTCAGAACCTTCAAGATGTTGCACGTCAAACCCGTGGGATTTGAGAAACACATCTTTACCGCCGAACCGGAGGTCAGCACCCTGCATGAACCAGTTCTGGTAGCCTGAGTTTTTCAGTATATCCCCGAGGCAAATATTTTGCGGATAGAAGCTGGATAATGAGGACGACGCATTACCTTCAAAGGGGGCAAACAGCGGAATACCACACTGAGAGGCGACCATACCCGCGATGGTATAATCGGTGCCCGGTAACTGAGCGGTTCGGGTGAAATCGATGCCGGAGTTCATCTGTTGTGACAATTCCGGAGCCAGGTCAGGAAAGGCTTGCTGATCGAAATAGGTACGTTCCAGGCTTTCTGCGTAGATATACACCAGGTTCAGCGAGGGGTTTTCAATCTTTGCCGCAGGGACTTTAAAGTAATCATCAAAATCTGACCCATCTTTGCCTGTATGTGACGTAATAATCTCTTTAACCTGATAGTAGGCCGGGCTGGTATTGATCGACAACAGGGCCAGCACACTGGCCAGCAGGCTCCAGCCTAAATGATGTTGTTGGTTTTTTTTATACAGCAGCCAGCCCAGAGCACAAAACAGGGCGATGAAAAGCAAGATCAGTCCTGCAGCCGGCAGGATGTATTTAGCGGTGCCGGCACCGGTCAGACTGCTGGTCAGGGTATAGATGACTGCATCGGTAATGCCATTTCCGGTAAAGTAGTTACTGGCAAATAAAACCGCGTTAAGCAGCAGGAAAATCATCAGCAACATCAGCATAAGGATAAACCACAGGCGATGCCGTCCGGCTTTACGGGAATAAAGGAACACTGACGTAATAAAAAGTCCGAATGAAACAATGACTGACACTACCTGGCTCTCCTGATAAAGAAATAACGACAGATGGGCGGATTCCGTCGCCAGACACTCTGCCGCAGAGGATGATTCTGCTTACTGGCTGAGATGCCTGTTGTTACGCCATAATTCTCCTGGTGTACCTGCTGCAAAATGGCCGTCAGCATTATTCCAGGCTAATTCCCAAAAAAACTGTCATACCAGTGTCATGCGGGCAGGATAGGGTAATAATATTGCTGCCCCAATCCTTGGTGGCCGGAAAATGCTCGCGATACTGAAAATCAGTGTCGTTGCTAACTATTTGATAGTTTTCTGAATGTGTTTTTTTGTACCAAAGAATAAGTATAAAGCACAATGCGTAACTTGTGATGATATTTCCGGACGAATTGAGATCTGCCTGCAGATTTCAGGGAGATATCTGTGATTCTGGTGAGTGTATTCTAAGAAGTTCAGTAGCCTTCCGGCGATGGTTGTTACGCCTGCACCTTGCGACATAATTTTTTACATCTCATTGACGTTTCTGACAAATACTCTCCTTCAGCTTCTGTTGTGAAATGCTATAAAAATAGTATTAACAAAAAAATAACCTCACCTCTTCCCTCTTGTTATCCGCGTTACTTTGGCTTGCCTGCCGACAGGGTCAGTCTTGGCTAACGTGATGAAAAGGATAAATAACATGTTTCACTGGACGCCAACTCAGCGTAATGTCGCCTTTGCCAGTTTTATTAGCTGGACTCTGGATGCGTTTGATTTTTTTATTCTGGTATTTGTATTGAGCGATCTGGCTCAGTATTTTCATAACACTATCACTGATGTATCACTCTCTATTATGCTCACTCTGGCGGTCAGACCTGTCGGTGCGCTGATATTCGGTCGTCTGGCTGAAAAATTTGGCCGCCGTCCGATTCTTATGGTCAACATCGTGATGTTTTCGGTGTTTGAACTGTTGTCAGCCTGGTCACCCACCTTCGGAGCGTTCCTGACTTTCCGTGTGATCTATGGGATTGCGATGGGTGGGATCTGGGGCGTCGCCTCGTCGCTGGCGATGGAAACCATTCCGGATCGTTCCCGGGGTTTGATGTCAGGGATTTTTCAGGCGGGATATCCGTGTGGTTATCTGCTGGCTTCTGTCATCTTCGGTCTGCTGTATAATCTGATTGGCTGGCGTGGAATGTTTATGGTGGGGGCATTGCCTATCCTGCTATTGCCATTCATCTGGTTCAAAGTGCCTGAATCTCCGGTGTGGCTGGCCTCTAAAGCCCGTGCAGAAAGTCACGCTCTGTTGCCGGTCATTAAGCAGAATGCCAAACTATGCTGTTATCTGGTCTTGCTGATGGCCTGTTTTAACTTCTTTAGCCACGGTACGCAGGACCTCTATCCGACCTTCCTGAAAGTCCAGCATCAGTTTGATGCACATACCGTCAGTATCATTGCTATCTGCTATAACATTGCGGCGATGTTGGGTGGTGTTTGCTTTGGGCTGTTGTCTGAGAAAATTGGTCGCAAGAGAGCCATCATGCTGGCCTCGGCGCTGGCATTACCGGTACTGCCGTTATGGGCCTTCTCTTCCGGTTCCTGGATGATTGGCCTGGGCGCATTTTTAATGCAGTTTATGGTGCAGGGCGCCTGGGGCGTTATCCCGACCTGGCTGACCGAACTGGTTCCCTCGACTGCCCGCGCCGTTCTGCCTGGCTTCGTCTATCAGCTGGGTAATCTGATTGCTTCCGTGAATGCGACATTGCAGTCTAAAATTGCCGCGACTCATGGCGGAAACTATGGACTGAGTATGGCTATCGTGGCAGGGACTGTGGCGGTGCTTATCTGCTTACTGACTGCGTTTGGCCGTGAAACCCGGGGGATCAGGATTTCAGGTCAGGATTGATGCTGGCGGCGGTTATCACCGCCAGCCGCTTACTGGCAAACGTCAACCCAGCTGGCGTTTGTCAGTTCTGCCATCCGTTGCGGAGAGATCCTGACCGCACTATGGGTGGCTCCCGCCGCAGGCAGCACTTCATCAAACGCCTGTAAGGAGACATCACAGTAGACAGTTAACGGATTTTCCAACCCGAAAGGGCAGACACCCCCCACCGGATGTCCGGTGGCATTGATCACCTCATCGACACTCAGCATCCGAGCTTTGGCGCCCAGAGTATCTTTCAGTTTTTTATTATCCAGTCGCGCGTCACCGCGCATTACAATCAGCACTATCGCCTGTTTTACTTTCAGAGACAGGGTCTTGGCTATCTGGCCGGGAGTGACACCATGAACCCGTGCTGCCATATCGACCGTCGCGGTACTTTCCGTGGTTTCAATCACTTCAATATCAGGGGCATGCTCAGCAAAAAACTGCTGTACCGACTGCAGACTCATGTTTATCTCCGGGAATTATTCAGCATTAAAAATTGCCATAAGCCGGTAGCGCTGTAAACGCCCACCCTCTGAATTCCGCCGCGTAGCGGTCAAAAAAGCAATTTTTTGTGTCACAAACGTAAAAAAGCTGGAAAATGACAATTGTTATCATATGATAGTGAAAATCATTATCATTCGCGGGGCGTAATCGATGGAAGTTGCAATGCTGGCTTCAGGTTCGTTATGGATGTTCAGTTGGGTGATGGGGAAACGACTGGACAGTGGCTGGGGAGTTTTGCTGCCCTGTATCGCGTTACCACTATTTGCATTGTGGCAGCCCGGCTTTGAGCAGTGGCGGATTATTATGCTGATTGCGTTACTCATGACGCTGGTAATGCTGTTCCACCATCGCTTACGCCATTATCTGTTATTGCCTTCCTGCCTGGTCGTGTCTGGCGGACTCGCGGCAATCATGGTTAATTTTCAGCTAAGCTAAACAGCTGGCAGGAAGAGTTCAGGGAATGGGCAGCAGTATATTCACGGAAAGAAGTTCAGGAGAAACTGTCAGGGATGATGTTCTTCAGGGGGGATAGCCTGAGAGAGATGACAACGTGGTGCGAAGAGAGGGACTTGAACCCTCACGTCCGTTAAGACACTAACACCTGAAGCTAGCGCGTCTACCAATTCCGCCACCTTCGCATTGGTTGTCATTTTATATCAGTATCCTGGTGCGAAGAGAGGGACTTGAACCCTCACGTCCGTTAAGACACTAACACCTGAAGCTAGCGCGTCTACCAATTCCGCCACCTTCGCAGTATTCAGGATGATATAAAACTCGTGGTTTTTGGTGCGAAGAGAGGGACTTGAACCCTCACGTCCGTTAAGACACTAACACCTGAAGCTAGCGCGTCTACCAATTCCGCCACCTTCGCATACCGTCAATACAGCGTTACTGTATTGTCACCACGGAGGCGCATTTTAGAGGTTTTCCACCCCGCGTCAACTGATATTTGATTGTCGGGGGTGTATTTGCTGTAAAATTCAGCAGCGCTGCCAGTTGCTTAGTCAACGCGACTTATTTCGGGCGGCTGCCACGGCCATAGATGCTCCGGTAGACACGGAACCGGCCTGTCTGCGCCAGCACTTCATGGTTACCGAAGGTCTCGTCCAGTACTTGCGGATAAGGTAAAAAGGCATTAGCGACAATCCGGAGTTCACCGCCAGTATTCAGGTGCTTCACTGCGCCGCGGATTAGCGCGGTTGCAGCATCCAGGCTGGTTTGCAGCCCTTCATGAAACGGTGGGTTGGACATTATCATATCAAACCGGCCGGTCACGTCGGAAAAGACATTGCTGGCAAACACTTCGCCTTCGACATCATTGGCGGCCAGTGTTGCCTGGCTGGCCGCCAGCGCTGCCGCATTGACATCGGTAAGCCACAGTCGCACTTTCGGCGAATGTCTGGCCAGTGTGACAGACAGCACTCCGGCACCACAGCCCACATCCAACACTTTACCCTTAGTGTGCGGGGTAAGGGTGGAAAGCAGTAATGCGCTGCCAACGTCCAGCCCGTCACGGCTGAAGACGCCTGGCAGGGTATGAATGGTCAGCCCGTCATACTGATAGTGGTTTGCAAAACTTTCAGCATTGAATGCGGGTTGTTGCTCAAGACGGCCGTGGTACAGACCACAGCGTCTGGCACTATCAATTTTCTCTATCGCAGCCCAGGGAGCCAGCAACGTTTCTGCACTGCGAACACCGCTCCGGTTTTCTCCCACCACGAAAATATCGCTGCCCACCGGCATCAGGGATAGCAGGTTCTGCAACTGGAACTGAGCTTCCGGTTTATTTTTGGGCCAATAATATACCAGGGTGTCACAGCCGCTGACCATTCCGGCTTCAGCCACCAGACTGAAACTGGCATCGTCACCCATTCGCTGGCTGAGATTCTGCCAGTGGTGATATTGCTGGGTATGAACTTTGCGGGAAGCGGTCGCCAGCTGCGCCGGCAATTCATCCTGCAGGTCCCCGGCAAATAAAACATGACGGGTTTCGAACTCTTCACTGTGGCGCAGTATCACTTCACTGGCCGGTGTATACGCGGACATATTGGCTCCTTATTCTTAAGCCCGACGATTATAGTGGTTTGTTGGCGCATGTACGATGGGTTTGCTAGCATATGCACGCAATCTTCTTACTGACGGACTTAATTCATGGCAAGCAGGCGCGACTGGTTGTTACAGCAGATGGGTATCACACAATACCGGCTTCATCATCCCAGGGTGTTACAGGGAGAGGTAGCGGTAAGGTTGCATCCTGATACCCGGCTGGTGATCGTTGCGGCCGAAAATTTGCCCTCTCCACAGAGCTTTCTGCAGGATGTTTTGCAAAGCTTAGGGCTTCAGCAACATCAGTCGAGACTACTGACCGACCGTCAGCTTAGTATGCTGCCGGAACCGCTGGCCTGTCCGGTCTGGTTGTTGGGTGTTCCGGCCGATAAGCAATATTCGGCCGTGCAACTGGTTTCTCCTCCGCTGGCGGAGCTTATTAACAGCAGCGCGGCAAAGCGCAATTTATGGCAACAAATCACTACTTATGGCAGTCATTTCTTTTCTCGCGCCTGAAGATCAGGCACAGGCGCTGGCCATTGAGCAGCGTTGCCATGCTTTTCCCTGGTCAGCAGAAACTTTCGCCGGAAATCAGGGCGAACGTTATCTGAACTACCGGATTGATGCCGACGGAAAAATGGCCGGTTTTGCGATTACCCAGATAGTGCTGGATGAAGCCTCATTATTTAATATTGCGATTGACCCGGATTTTCAACGCCAGGGTTTAGCGCGCCGTTTGCTGGAAACGCTGGCTGAAGAGCTGGCTGCCCGCGGAGTGCTGACGTTATGGCTGGAAGTCAGAGAATCTAATCTGCCGGCGATTGCGCTTTATGAACAACTTGGTTTTAATCAGGTCTCTCGCAGACCCCGTTATTACCCGACTCCAACCGGCCGTGAGGATGCTCTCATCATGGCTCTGGTGCTGTAATCTGATTGACTTGCTGGCGGAGACCCCCATGCTGGATACACTGGACTGCATTATTTTTGATGCAGACGAAACGCTGTTTACCTTTGATTCATTCCGTGGTCTGCAACAAATGTTGCAGAGCTATCAGGTGACGTTTACCGAACAGGATTATGCTGATTATCAGGCGGTGAATAAGCCATTGTGGGTGGAATATCAGGACGGAAAAATCAATGCCACCCAGTTGCAGGTCAGACGTTTTATGCACTGGTCTGACCGGCTGGATGTGGCCGCGGAACAACTGAATGATCAGTATTTAGCGGCAATGGCCGATATTTGCCAGCCGTTGCCAGGCGCAGAAGCGCTGCTCAACAGCTTGCGGGGTAACGTCCGGCTGGCGATTATTACCAATGGTTTTACCCGTTTACAGCAGACCCGCCTGCAACGCACCGGCTTCAGTGATTACTTTGATGCTCTGGTGATCTCCGAGCAACTGGGCATTGCCAAACCGGATCGGGCGATATTTGACTATACCCTGCAACAACTGGGCAATCCTCAGCCTGGTCGGGTGTTGATGGTGGGGGATACCCCGGAGTCAGATATTCTCGGTGGGATAAATGCCGGAATGAAAACCTGCTGGCTGGATCATGGTACCCGCGCTCTGCCAGAGACCCTGAGACCTGACTGGCAGGTTAAAAATCTGGCGGAATTACAGGCGTTATTGTCAGCATAATATTTACTTTATGGCCTTACAGCCAGACGTTAGTTAATGGCTGGCTGTGCTACGTGCTGACGACGGGTGAGATGCCGGTAAAACGCTTCTGCCAGTGCTGACTGCTCCAGCGTCTGACTCACCAGATAAATATCGCAGGACGGAATATTGTCCAGTGGAAACAGGTGCAGCCCCGCCAGAAGCGGATTATTGTCGATAAAGGTCTGCGGCATCACCGTGAATCCCAGTCGCCGGTGAACAGCACTCAGGATGAGCTCGTAAGACTCGATATCCGACTGGCGTGCATAACGCAGATTCTGTTGACTCAGCCACTGGCGAACCAGCAGATGATAGAAACATTTTTCCCCGAAGCTGAACAGCGTCAGCCCGGATGCCTTGTCACGAAACTGCCCGGGATCGGCCAGGTGAGTGACCAGTGACAGCCTTTCAGGGGCATAAAATTCCGCTTTCAGGGCCGGATGTTCTATCGGACCGTCAACCAGAATCATATCCAACTCCCCCTGTAGCAGCTTTTCCATGAGTGTCAGGGATGAGTGACAGCAGATATTAATTTGTACCTGCGGATGCTGATGCATAAATTCAACCACCGCCTGTTGTAATGGTCCATTCAGGGCCACATCAAGCACTCCGAGCTGGAGTTGTCCCTGCAACAGAGAATGCTGAAAAAAGGTCAGACATTGTTGACTCTGTTCGAGTAACTGCTGAGCTTTGGGATAAAAAGCCCGCCCTTCCGGGGTCAGTGTCAGGCGCTGTTTCTCACGGTTAACCAGTGCTACGCCCAGACTGCTCTCCAGCTCTTTAATTCGGGTACTGATGTTCGACGGCACGCAACACATTTTGTCTGCGGCTGCAGCGACACTGCCTTCTTCCACCAAAGCACAAAAGAAACCTAACTGATGTAATTTTAACAACATAGCGACTCCTTTAACCGCGCTAAACGGTCATAACACTCCATGCCATCCGACAATGGTGACGAAGGAAAATAAAATACCGTAACTTTGTAATGCTGTGGCCAGCTCCGGCTTCAGTCCTGCCCGTTGGGCCATAATCGCCGCCGCTATCATCGGGGCCATACCTGCCTGCAGTACTGATATATTTCTGACTTCCGCACTGACGGGGAATAGCAGCGAGGCTAATAGCACCAGTGTCGGAGCTGCTAACAGCTTCCATATCGTCCCGGCCAGTAACGGGATAAATAGCCGGCGAGGCGGGCGAAGCTGGATCTGTAATCCAACGGTAAACAGTGCCAACGGAGTCATTGTCGCTCCGATACTGGCCACCGGTGATTGCAACACGTCCGGCAGTCCATGGGTTAGTTTTAGCAACAGGCTCGCGACCAGAGCGACAAAGGGTGGAAAGGTGATTATCCGCTTTGTGACCTGTTTTACGCTCACCTGGTGACCAGAGCAAAGTGCCATCACAATAACTCCGGCAGTGGACAGTATAATAAAGCTGCCCAGCTGATCGGCAATTACCGCAGTTTTAAGTCCGTCGGCCCCGTAATAGCCGGAAATAATGGGATATCCCATAAATGACGTGTTACCGATACCCGCGACCAGAATTAATACCCCACAGACTTCCCGCGACCAGCCGGCAAACCGGCAGGCGACTACCGCCAGTATCAGCGCCCCGAGGAATACCAGCCACATGCTCAGCACGGGGAACAGGCTTGAGCTATCGAACCGGGTATGCGGGATCAGGGTCAGGATAACGCAGGGTAGGGCAATACTTATCAGCCACCAGTTAAAACAAGGCACCAGTTGTTCAGGAAACGTGATAAACCGTCGGACAAAAATCCCCAGCAACAGGCAGAGGAGCAGTAACACATTCATAATAAGTCCTGTTATTCAGGGCATGCTGTCTACGCCGCTCAGTCAGACGTAAAACGGGGCACAGGACGCGCCCCGGGTCATAGCAGATTACTGATAATCGATATAGACGGTCTTACGTTTGATGTACAGCTGATAGCCATATTCGCCGTCATCCCCGCCCAGTCCGGAGAGTTTCCATCCGGCATGGAAGCCATTAATCTCTTCCGGTCCGAAACGATTGATATAAACCTCACCATATTCCAGTTGATCGGAAATCTGGAACGCTGTCGACAGGCTGCTGGTATACAGGTAAGAACTCAGGCCATATTCAGCGGCATTAGCTTTTTCGATGACCTCTTCCTGAGTATCAAATACCACCACTGGCAGCACCGGACCGAATACCTCTTCACTGAGGATGGTTGCATCTTCCGGTAAATCAGTCACAATTACCGGAGCAACCCAGTTACCTTTTGACAGTTCCGGATCCTGTGGCAATTTTGCCTGCCAGAGGATTTTTCCGCCCTCTTTAAGGGTGGTTTCCAGTAACTCATCGACATGCTTTTTTTCTGCCGGTGAGACTTTTGGACCCACAATAGTGCCTTCCTGCAACGGGTCACCTACGACGACTTCCTGAGCAGCTTTCTCTAAAGCCCGGATAAACTTATCGTACACTGCCCGCTGAACATAGGTTCTTTCGTTACAGATACAGACCTGTCCGCAGTTTGCCATACGCGAATTCACTGCATCACGTGCAGCTTTATCAATATCCGCATCCGCCATGACAATAAACGGTGCTTTACCGCCTAATTCCAGCGATACCGGAATCACTTTTTCTGCAGCATTCTTCATGATTTCTTTACCGGCACGGGTTGACCCGGTCATGGTAATCAGTGCTGTGCCAGGATGTTTGACTATCGCGTCCCCGACCACGCGTCCTTCTCCGCACACGACATTGACAATACCTTCAGGAATACCCGCTTTTTGGCTCAATGTTGCCAGCGCCAGTGAACTGAGTGGAGTCACCTCACTGGGCTTAATCACAATAGAGTTGCCGGCAATCAGGGCCGGGGCAGCCTTACGCAGGAACAGTGCCAGCGGAAAATTCCAGGGAATAATCGCGCCAATGACTCCCAGCGGGACTTCCCGGGTCACTGAATGCTGTTGAGGCGCTGAGGGTGCCAGGACATCACCCTGTCGTTTCCAGGCGAAATTAGCGGCATAACGCAGCATAGTGATGGCCATATCGACCTCGCCACGGGATTCACTGAGCGGTTTACCCTGCTCAGTGGTCAGTAGTGTCGCCAGGGCTTCGTGATTTTGTTTAATCTGTTCAATCCAGGCTTCCAGAAAAGTCGCACGTTCTGGCTGGGGCTTACTGGCCCAGGCTTTCTGCGCTTTTACGGCAGCCTGTACCGCTTTATCGACCATGTCTTTATCGCCCTTCGCCACCTGACAAATAACTTTGCCAGTGGCTGGATTCAGAACATCATCGTGTTGTGATGATTTTACCCATTTTCCGTTAATAAAATGGGCGGGTGAATCAGGCAGCAGGTGATTATATTGGGTCATAAAATACTCCGGTACAGTTGAAGGCTAGCGATAGCCACGGTAAACGGATAGTTAGTCATCCAGCGGGGTGGGTTGCAGAATCTCAATCCAGTAGCCGTCAGGATCCTTAATAAAGGCCACATAGTTCATACGGCCCTCAGAGAGTTTTTTCTGGAAAGGCACCGAAAGCTGTTCAAAACGCTCACAGGCCTGGCGTACATCGGGTACGCTGACACACAGATGACCAAAGCCCTGAGGCTCTGAATTACCGTTGTGGTAATGAAAACCGGCCTGTTTTTCTGTGCCATGGTTCCAGGTCAGTTCCAGCACGCCGGGCTGGCTAAGAGCCCATTGTTTCAACTGCTGGTCATCCTGTGGGATATCAGACAGTGGACGACGCACCAGGTAAACGATAGTAAAAGCGGCCTCTTCGAAACGTTCTTCATATACCGGAATGAATCCAAGAATCCGGCTGTAGAAATCGATGGCTTTCGGCAGGTCTTTGACACGAATCATCGTGTGATTAAACACATAATCCCCGGCCTTGTGGGTTTCTTCGATATTAATCTGGTACTTATTGATCAACTCAGATAATGACATTGTCTGGTTCCTCATCGTCGGTGATGAATTTGGTTAAGTCTGCGGTGTGAGCCGCAAAAAACCTGCGGCTGGTGGATTAAGTATAGAAATGCATTAACACCATGCTTTCTGATTATTCCCGGTTTTTGGCGACAAAATGCAGTTAAAACGCATCACCCGCAGCTAATTGTGGATAAGGATGGCAGAGATTGTTGTTACACGAAATCAACATTTAAAGCAGAGGTCTGTTCACTATTTGTGAACAGACCGGCAGGCGGTAACGGGCTAGCGTGAAGAATGGCGTTTTTTACGGTTACGAGGGGGACGGGCATTTTTGGCCGGCGCTCTCCTGGACGGAGGGGGACGCTGGTCGCTCTCAGGTTCCGCCGGTACTGGCTGGCTGGCCGTCAGCAGGAACGGTGACTGCTGCCAGTGACTGCGCCGGTTTTTCAGCAGAGTCCGGCTCAGCACCAGGCCAATAGCCAGCGCCAACAACATCATCAGCCGTAAAATATTGGTCGTGTTATCCACTTGCCGGGATTCGGTGGCCAGCACATGGGTATCCAGCGTCAGTCGTAAAAAACCAAGCGGTCCGTTTTTTCCCTGTACTGGCTGGACAATCTGATGATTGAAATAGCTGCCGGCACGTTGCCCGTCCAGACCGAGACGGTCTCTGACCGGGATGCTTTCTCCGCTGTGAGCAACCAGTGCACCGTTGGTGTCATAGACCGAGGCATCCAGTACCCGACTGTTGGTGGTCAGCTGTTGTAAAATGGCTTCAATCCTGCCCTGCTGGTTGTTGCTGTCAGCCAGCAGTGGAACCAGACTGAATGCGACCTGGCGGGAAAGGGTCCCGGCCAGTTGCCGGACCTGAGTCGACTGGACTTTCTGGCTGTTCAGGCTGAACCAGGAGGCTCCCTGCATCAGCAGCACCAGTAACGCCAGGCAGGCCAGTGTGATCACTGTGCGGTGCAGTGTAAACCTGATTTTCTGTTGTGCCATGGGCGGCGTGTCTCATTCCTGGGCGAATAATCGTAATGACTTATGGTTTATGTTGCCAGAATAGCTGCACTCGGGGTAGCCTCTTGCGTGGTTTTGTTGTCCCCTACAGGAGCTCTGATGCCAAACCGTCTTACCTGGTGTGATCTGCCTGCGGATGTCGCGCAATGGCCAGGTCTGCCTTTATCTTTGAGTGGTGACGAAGTTATGCCACTGGATTATCGTGCCGGCAGTACTGGCTGGTTACTTTACGGGCAGGGGCTGGATAAACAGCGCCTGACCGATTATCAGCACCGTCTGGGTGCTGCCATGGTGATCGTCAGTGGCTGGTCGGTCGAGGATGTACAGGTGATCCGGCTGGCCGGTTCCCTGACCCCGCGCGCCAGTAAACTGGCCCATGAGTGTGGCCTGGATGTGGTGCCAATGGGTGCCTTACCACACCTGAAAACCCCGGGGTTACTGGTGATGGATATGGACTCCACTGCGATAGAGATCGAATGTATCGATGAAATCGCCAAACTGGCGGGGTGTGGTGAGCAGGTTGCGGAAGTGACCGAGCGGGCTATGCGGGGTGAGCTGGATTTTGAAGCCAGCCTGCGCCAGCGTGTCGCAGCGCTGAAAGATGCCGATGCATCCATCCTGAAACAGGTACGTGATGAGCTGCCGTTAATGCCGGGTCTGCGTAAAATGGTTGCAGAGCTACAGTCGTATGGCTGGAAAGTGGCTATTGCGTCCGGTGGCTTTACTTTTTTTGCTGACTATCTGCGTGATGAGCTGGATCTGGTGGCTGCTGTCGCCAATGAGCTGGAAATCTATGATGGCCGGTTGACGGGCAACGTACTGGGCACCATTGTTGATGCAAAACACAAGGCGGTGACTCTGGAAAAACTCGCTGCCCGGTTTGATATTCCTAAAAACCAGACCATTGCGATTGGTGATGGTGCCAATGATCTGTTGATGATGAAAGCTGCCGGATTAGGGATTGCCTATCATGCCAAACCTAAGGTCAATGAAAAGGCCGCGGTGACTATTCGGAATGCCTCTCTGACGGGAGTACTCTGTATTTTGAGTGGTGGTCGGATCCACGAACAACGATAAGCTGAGGAGTCGTTTTGGCCAAAGCGGTAAAACGTGCATACGTTTGTAATGAGTGCGGTGCGGATTATCCGCGCTGGCAGGGACAATGCAGCGCCTGCCAGGCATGGAACAGTATCACTGAGGTGCGGATTGCTGCGACCCCCACTGCGGCCAGAAATGAGCGATTGTCGGGGTATGCTGGTAGCGCCGGAGTTTCTAAAGTACAGAAGCTTTCAGAGATAAGCCTGGAAGCTTTACCTCGTTTCAGTACCGGGTTTAAAGAGTTCGACCGGGTGCTGGGAGGCGGTGTCGTACCAGGCAGTGCTATCTTAATTGGCGGAAATCCGGGGGCAGGGAAGTCAACATTGCTGTTGCAGACGTTGTGTAAACTGGGTGAGCAGATGAAAACGCTGTACGTCACCGGGGAAGAGTCTCTGCAACAGGTGGCGATGCGTGCCCATCGTCTGGGCCTGCCGACAGATAACCTGAATATGCTCTCAGAGACCAGCATTGAGCAAATCTGCCAGATTGCCTCGGAAGAGAAACCACGTCTGATGGTCATTGACTCCATTCAGGTGATGCATATGGCCGATATTCAGTCCTCGCCTGGCAGTGTGGCGCAGGTACGTGAAACCGCCGCTTATCTGACGCGATTTGCCAAAATGCACGACGTGGCAATCGTTATGGTCGGTCATGTTACCAAAGATGGCTCTCTGGCCGGGCCTAAAGTGCTGGAACACTGTATTGACTGTTCGGTATTGCTGGATGGCGATGCAGATTCCCGATTCCGTACCCTGCGCAGCCATAAAAATCGTTTCGGTGCAGTGAATGAGTTGGGTGTATTTGCCATGACAGAGCAGGGAATGCGGGAAGTCAGCAATCCGTCAGCCATTTTCCTGTCGCGGGGTGATGAGATCACCTCGGGCAGTTCCGTGGTGGTGATTTGGGAAGGTACGAGGCCGTTGCTGGTGGAAATTCAGGCACTGGTCGATCATTCGATGATGGGGAATCCCCGTCGGGTGGCGGTCGGCCTGGAGCAGAATCGCTTAGCCATCTTACTGGCAGTGCTGCACCGGCATGGTGGATTGCAGATGGCCGATCAGGATGTTTTCGTCAATGTGGTGGGTGGGGTCAAAGTGACCGAAACCAGTGCCGATCTGGCATTGCTGCTGGCGATGGTTTCCAGCCTGCGGGATCGGCCACTGCCACAGGATTTGGTTATTTTTGGAGAAGTGGGGCTTGCCGGAGAAATTCGTCCGGTACCCAGCGGGCAGGAACGAATTTCAGAAGCGGCAAAACACGGTTTTCGTCGCGCAATAGTCCCTGCTGCCAATGCCCCGAAAAAGCCTCCGGAAGGGATGAGGGTTTATCCGGTCAAAAAACTGTCAGATGCTCTGGATGTGTTAGAAGAACTTGCATGAGAATAAAGAGCTGGCCAGCTTTCGGTGGCCGGTTTTGTTACCTCTGGAATACCCGATATCCGGCAGCGCAGCAAAGTGGATGCCAGACAGCTGTCTGGCAGATGACAAGAGGCAATGAATGTCGACCTATGACTATCTGAAAAAGGCAATTCGTCAGCAAGGATACACCTTGCAACAGGTGGCGGATGCCTGCGATATGACCAAGGGTTATCTGAGTCAGTTGATTAACGCCAAAATTAACAGCCCCAGCGCCCGAAAACTGGAGGCGTTACATCGTTTTCTTGGGCTGGAGTTTCCCCGCCGACAAAAAACAGTCGGGGTCGTCTTTGGTAAATTCTACCCGCTACATACCGGTCATATCTACCTGATACAGCGAGCCTGTAGTCAGGTCGATGAACTGCATATCATTATGGGGCACGACGATCCGCGGGATCGTCTGCTATTTGAAAACAGTTCGATGTCAGAACAGCCCACCACCAGCGATCGTTTACGCTGGTTATTACAGACCTTCAAGTACCAGAAAAATATCCGTATCCACTCTTTCAACGAAGAAGGGATGGAACCTTATCCGCACGGTTGGGATGTCTGGAGCCACGGCATGAAACAGTTCCTGGCCGCGAAGGGGATTGTGCCTGATAAGGTGTATACCAGCGAGGCTGCCGATGCGCCGATGTTCGAAAAACATCTGTCGATACAGGCGGTGCTGGTTGATCCGGATCGTTCATTTATGAACATCAGTGGCAAGCAGATACGTCAGGATCCCTTCCGTTACTGGGACTATATCCCGACCGAGGTAAAGCCATTTTTTGTCCGTAAAGTCGCGTTACTGGGCGGCGAATCCAGCGGGAAATCCACCCTGGTGAATAAACTGGCAAATATTTTTAATACCACCAGTGCGTGGGAATATGGCCGTGATTATGTGTTTTCTCATCTGGGCGGGGATGAAATTGCTCTGCAATACTCTGATTACGATAAAATCGCGCTTGGACAGGCCCAGTATATTGATTTCGCAGTAAAATATGCCAATAAAGTGGCCTTTATTGATACCGATTTCGTCACGACCCAGGCTTTTTGCCTGAAATATGAAGGGCGTCAGCACCCGTTTGTCCAGGCGATGATCGATGAATACCGTTTCGATCTGGTGATTGTGCTGGAAAATAATGTGCCCTGGGTGGCGGATGGCTTACGCAGCCTGGGCAGTTCGGTTGACCGGCGGGAATTTCAGACCATGTTGCTGGGGATGCTGGAGCAGAACAATATTCGTTATGTGCGGGTAGAGGAAGATGACTATGATTCGCGTTTTCTGCGCTGCATTGAACTGGTGAAATATATGCTGGAACATCCGGCCGCTCAGTTACCCCCGACCCGTGAGCGTTAAGCGCAGGTAAATAAAGCTGCCGGACGGCCAGCGATGGCCGGCCCGGCAGGCTCGATATTACTTAGTCATTCGCTTGTACTTAATACGTTTAGGTTCCAGTGCGTCGGCTCCCAGAGTCCGTTTCTTGTACTCTTCATATTCAGTGAAGTTACCTTCGAAGAAGGCGACATTTCCTTCATCCTGGTAGTCAAGGATATGAGTCGCGATACGGTCAAGGAACCAGCGGTCATGCGAGATCACCATGGCACAGCCCGGGAATTCCAGCAGGGCGTTTTCCAGGGCCCGCAGAGTTTCCACGTCCAGGTCGTTGGTAGGTTCATCGAGCAGTAACAGGTTACCGCCCACCTGCAACAGTTTGGCCAGATGCAGACGTCCGCGTTCACCCCCGGACAGTTCACCGACACGTTTGCCCTGGTCAGTCCCTTTGAAGTTGAAACGACCCACATAGGCGCGGCTCGGCATTTCAAAGTTACCAATTTTCATGATGTCCTGACCACCGGACACTTCTTCCCAGACCGTTTTGCTGTTGTCCATCGCATCACGGAACTGATCTACTGATGCTAGTTTAACGGTTTCACCCAGCTCAATGCTGCCTGAATCTGGCTGTTCCTGTCCGGATAACATACGGAACAGAGTCGATTTACCGGCGCCGTTGGCCCCGATAATCCCGACGATTGCCCCTTTCGGTACAGAGAAACTTAAGTTATCGATAAGCAGCCGGTCGCCGTAGCTCTTGCTCAGGTTATTCACTTCAACGACTTTGTCACCCAAACGAGCACCCGGCGGGATAAACAGCTCACTGGTTTCGTTACGTTTCTGGTACTCAACGCTGTTCAGCTCTTCAAAGCGGGCCAGACGGGCCTTACCTTTAGACTGACGGCCTTTAGCTCCCTGACGTACCCATTCCAGCTCTTTTTCGATCGATTTACGACGGGCCGCTTCAGACGAAGCTTCCTGCGCCAGACGCTGATCTTTCTGCTCCAGCCAGGAGGAGTAGTTACCTTCCCATGGAATACCTTCACCGCGGTCCAGTTCAAGGATCCAGCCGGCAACATTATCCAGGAAGTAACGGTCGTGGGTAATCGCCACTACCGTTCCTTCGAAGTCGTGCAGGAAGCGCTCCAGCCACGCGACAGACTCGGCATCCAGGTGGTTGGTCGGTTCGTCGAGCAGCAGCATGTCAGGTTTTTCTAACAGCAGACGGCATAGGGCGACACGACGCCGTTCCCCCCCGGAGAGATTGGCGATTTTTGCATCCCAGTCTGGCAGACGCAGCGCATCGGCTGCACGTTCAAACTGAGTGTTAAGGTTGTGGCCATCATGTGCCTGGATGATTTCTTCCAGGCGTCCCTGTTCTGCAGCCAGCTTATCAAAGTCTGCATCAGGGTCGGCGTACAGTGCATAAACTTCATCCAGACGCTTCAGGGCGCCGACCACTTCGGCCATGGCTTCCTCGACGGATTCACGGACCGTGTGTTCAGGATTAAGTTTTGGCTCCTGTGGCAGGTAGCCAATTTTCAGGCCAGGCTGAGGACGTGCTTCACCCTCAATGTCGGTATCAATACCGGCCATAATGCGCAACAGGGTGGATTTACCGGCACCGTTAAGTCCCAGAACCCCGATTTTGGCCCCCGGGAAAAAACTCAGGGAGATGTTCTTCAGGATATGCCGCTTTGGCGGGACAACTTTGCCCACGCGATGCATGCTGTAAACGAATTGAGCCACGAGAATGAGCCTCTTTTAATACATATTGATCATGATAATTCAGCTGTGGAGTGTAGCCTGTTTCCGGGCATAATCACAGAGAGCGACAGCCGATGTCAGCCCGGAAAGTGCAGCGACTTTCCGGGGCGCGGCCAGGATCATGCACTGACACGGCGGCGCAGGCGAAACCATCGCGCCGGCAGAGTAATCATTGCCAGACACAGCATGATAAACCCGATACCCACCCAGCCGGCGGCGGGCAGGTGTTCTCCCACCAGAGTGACCGCCAGCAAGGCCGCGACCACCGGTTCGGTCAGCGTCAGCGTGGTTGCGGTGCTGGCTTTGATACGTGCCAGGCCAAAGCCGTAGCACAGGTAACCGATAAACATCGGCACCAATGCCATATAGAGTGCTACCGCGGTATTGGTGGCAGAGGCAAGCAGTGGAGCGCCGGTCAGCAGCAATACCGGAATCAGCGGTAATCCACCGGCACCAAAAGTGGAACCCATGGCAGCGACAGCATTGACACCATTGTGCATCATGCGTCGTGCCGACCAGGAGTAGAGGGCATAGGTAAAGCCTGCGACCAGTCCCAACAGCATACCGCACAGCGTTTGCAGGCTGTCTCCGGAAACGGCCGCCTGGTCTTCAGCAATGCACAGCAGCACCATCCCGACCACCCCGGTAACCGCGCCAACCAACCACTGGCGACTGAGCGGCTGGCCATCAAAATAGTATTCAATTAACGCAGACAGCAGCGGGGCGGACCCAATCGAGATCACGGTTCCTGCCGCCACTCCGGCATAATGCATGGAGGCATAAAAGGTCAGGGGGTAGACCGCGACCGCCAGGGCACCCATCAGCAAATTCAGCCAGTTGGCCACAATCTGTCGGCGACCGGAGAGTATTTTCGGCAGGGCCAGCAGGGCCTGTAAAATCCCGCCACTCCCCATAGCCACGGATCCAATTGCCAGCGGGCCGACATCTGTAGCAAAAGTCGCGGCGGTGCCGGTCGTTCCCCAGAGGATGGCTGCTGCCAGCACGGCGGCAATCCCGGCCTGCGGGCGGGAAGTCTGTGAGGTCACAGGGCCTCCAGCAGGTTTTGGGCCATGACAGCCGCCTGATTTATACAGTGGCTGTTTCCTTCCAGACCTGCTCGCGAAATGCTTCCTTCCAGCAGAAACGATAAATGTCTGGCCAGTAAATCACACCGTGCCCGGTCATGCGTCAGTTGGCTCAGGTGCTGTTTCAGAATATCTTCCACCTGTAGCTTGTGCTGACAGATAGCTTTACGACCTGCGGCATTGGTGGGCAGTTCTGCTGCGGCATTCAGCAACCCACAACCGCGGAAAGCATATTCGTATTCAAATTCGGCATGATCGGTATAGGCGCTAAATACTGCCATGATGCCTTGCTGAGGGGTGGTAGCTGTGGCTGAACGGCTCTGATAGAGATCCAGCCATTCCTGATGACGGGCGGTCAGATAGGCTTCAACCAGTGCATCTTTGGAACTGAAATTGTTATACAAACTTTTTTTAGCCACCCCGGCCCGTTTCACCACCGCGTCGATCCCGGTGGCAGCAATACCATAGTTGTAAAACAGCACCCTGGCGGCGCTCAGTAGCTTGTCGTAGGCGGTGGATTTTGGGTCCTGATGAACAGTCATGGCGAGAACCTGAAAATAAGTAGGTAGACCAGTATACCTATTTTCAGGGTGGAGTCAGGGAGATTTCTTTCCCGGTACAAAGCTTTCCGGCGGCCAGTGGAGGGCCGCCGGAAGTGAGATTAAATCGCGACCAGTTTTCTGACGCCATCTTTTTCCATATCAGCGCCGGAGCCTTGCTGAATAATCTCTCCTCTGGACATCACCAGATACTGATCGGCCAGTTCAGCCGCGAAGTCATAGAACTGTTCAACCAGCAGAATTCCCATATCACCCCGCTGAGCCAGCATTTTAATTACCTGGCCGATTTCCTTAATCACCGAAGGCTGAATACCTTCTGTTGGTTCATCCAGGATAAGCAATTGCGGGCGGCTGGCGAGTGCGCGACCAATGGCTAACTGTTGCTGCTGGCCTCCTGAGAGATCCCCGCCACGGCGGTGTTTCATTTCTTTCAGTACCGGGAACAACTGGTAGATATCTTCCGGGACGTGGCGTGCCTCACGGGCGCTAAAACGCGACATGCCCAGCAGCAGGTTTTCTTCCACTGTCAGACGCGGGAAAATTTCTCGTCCCTGCGGTACCCAGGCAATACCGGCATTGACCCGCTGGTGGGGTTTGCGCGGGTTAAGCAGTTGTTGCTGCCAGTGGATAGTGCCGGACTTTACCGGCAATAGTCCCATCAGGCATCGCAACAGGGTGGTTTTACCCACCCCGTTACGGCCCAGCAGGCAAGTCACCTGACCGACAGGCACTTCAAATGACAGGCCGCGCAAAATGTGGCTGCCGCCATAATACTGATGTAATTCGGCTATCTGTAACATGTTAGCGCCCCAGGTATACGTCAATCACGTGTTCATTGGCCTGTACTTCACGCAGAGAACCCTCTGCCAGTACCTGCCCCTGATGCAGTACGGTGACATGGTCGGCGATGGTTTCGACGAACCCCATATCGTGTTCCACCACCATCAGCGAGTGTTTTCCTGCCAGCTGGCGAAACAGCTCTGCGGTGTATTCTGTTTCTGCATCGGTCATCCCGGCGGCCGGTTCATCCAGCAACAGCAGGTGGGGTTCCTGGACCAACAGCATACCGATTTCCAGAAACTGCTTTTGTCCATGCGATAACAGTCCCGCCAGCCGCTGTTGCTGGTCTGACAGCCGCAGCAATTGCAGTGTCGAGGCGATTCTGTCCTGTTGCTCACCGTTCAGCCGGGCGCGTAACGAGGCCGCCACGGTTTTGGGTGCTTTCAGGGCAATTTCGAGATTTTCGAACACGGTTAACGCTTCAAACACCGTGGGTTTCTGGAACTTACGGCCAATACCCGCACGGGCAATTTCGGAGGGCGATAACTGCGTCAGGTCAGTACGTTGGTCATATACCACTTTTCCCTCGTCCGGCCGGGTCTTGCCGGTAATGACATCCATCAGGGTGGTTTTACCGGCACCGTTCGGACCGATAACACAACGCAGTTCCCCGACGCCGATATTCAGCGACAGGTTGTTCAGGGCGCGAAAACCATCGAACGTCACAGAAATATTTTCCAGCTGCAATACCGGGTCGGTTTGCTGGCGGTGCCGGTCGGCCGGTGAACTATGGGTATAGAGTTGATCAGTCATTTTTCCTCCGGCGCAGCAGTCCGACAACGCCCTGCGGCAGTGCCAGGGTCACTACAATAAACATCAGGCCAAGGAAAAACAGCCAGTAATCCGGGAAGCTGACGGTAAACCAGCTTTTTGCCCCATTAACAATCGCCGCGCCCAGTACCGGGCCAATCAGTGTGCCACGGCCACCGAGTGCGACCCAGATGGCCGCTTCAATCGAGTTAGTCGGGGACATTTCCCCCGGATTAATGATACCGACCTGCGGCACATAGAGTGCCCCGGCCAGGCCACACATCACAGCCGACAAGGTCCAGATAAACAATTTGAAGCCGCGCGGGTCATAGCCGCAGAACATCAGACGGTTTTCGGCGTCACGCACAGCGGTCAGAATGCGGCCAAATTTACTGCGCGCCAGCAGAAAGCCAGTGAGCAGTGATAACGCCAGCAGAATCACGGTGGCCATAAACAGCGCAATACGGGTTCCTGTGGCATCAATCTTCCAGTCGAGCAGTGTGGTGAAGCCGGTAAATCCGTTGTTGCCGCCAAATCCGGTCTCGTTGCGGAAGAACAGCAGCATCCCGGCGTAGGTCAGTGCCTGGGTCATGATCGAAAAGTAGACCCCTTTGATTTTTGAGCGAAAAGCAAAGAAACCAAATAACGCCGCCAGCCCGCCAGGTAATAACACAATCAGACATAACGTCCAGATAAATGACTGAGTTCCGGTCCAGAACCAGGGCAGATGGTCCCAGGAGAGAAACGACATAAAGGCCGGCAGGGCGTCACCAGAGGCCTGACGCATCAGGTACATACCCATGGCGTAGCCACCCAGGGCAAAAAACAGCCCGTGGCCCAGCGACAACATTCCGGCATAGCCCCACACCAGATCCAGCGCGACGGCGACAATGGCATAGCAGAGGATCTTACCGCACAGTGTCAGGGTGTAAGTCGACACTGACAACGGATTGCTGGCCGGCAGCAGACTCAGAAACGGCATAATCAGCAATGCCAGCAGTACCACGCTGACCAGAGTCAGCGTCAGTACCGGCATTTTTTTGCCTATGGTGACAGTAATTGGCTGGCTCATTAGTCAATGACCCTCCCTTTTGCAGCGAACAGCCCCTGAGGACGTTTCTGGATAAACAGGATAATCGCCAGCAGGATAATAATTTTACCCAGCACAGCCCCGACCTGGGGTTCCAGCACTTTATTCAGAATACCCAGACTCAGTGCCGCCGCCACGGTTCCGGCCAACTGACCGACACCGCCGACCACCACCACCAGGAAGGAGTCAATAATGTAGCTTTGCCCCAGTTCAGGGCCGACATTGCCCAGTTGGGATAAGGCGACGCCCCCCAGACCGGCCAGACCGGATCCCAGGCCAAACGCCAGCATATCCACTCTGCCGGTAGCCACACCACAACAGTCAGCCATCGCGCGGTTTTGGGTCACGGCACGAATATTCAGTCCGAGTCGTGTTTTGTTCAGCAGCAGCCAGGTCAGCAGCAGTACGCCGACGACAAAGATAATGACGGCAATACGGTTATAAGGCAGTACCAGGTTTGGCAGTACCTGCCAGCCTCCGGACAACCAGCCCGGGTTGGCAACTTCAAGGTTTTGCGCGCCAAACAGTATCCGGACACCCTGGATCAGAATCAGGCTGATCCCCCAGGTGGCCAGCAGTGTTTCCAGAGGGCGACCATACAGGTGACGAATAATGGTTCGTTCGAGGATCATGCCGATAGCCGCAGTCAGCAGGAAGGCGGCCGGCAGAGCCAGCACCGGATACCACGCCAGCCATTGCGGTGCCCACTGCTGAAACAGGCTCTGGATCATCCAGGTGGTGTAAGCACCAATCATCAGCATTTCGCCGTGGGCCATATTAATGACGCCCAGCAAGCCGTAGGTAATAGCGAGGCCCAATGCGGCCAGCAGCAGGATAGAACCGAGGGAGAGCCCACTAAAGGCCTGGCCGAGCCAGTCGCCCCACATCAGACGGTGGCGAATCTTCTGCAGGCTGTCAGCCGCCGCCTGTCGTACAGCCGCATCGGGTTCGGTCGATGCCTGAGTCAGAGGTTGCAGGCTGGCCTGCACATCGGGGTTGCTGGCCTGACCTAACAGTTTAACCGCCTGCAAACGGACTTCCGCCTGAGGATTTGTCAGTTGTAACAGGGCAACGGCCTGTGACAGAGCATCACGGACCTGTGGGTTAGTCTCTTTCTGCAGTTGTTGCTGCATCAGTGGCAACTGATCGCTGGCAACATCGTTCTGTAATTGCCGGGCTGCCAGCAGGCGTAGTGCCGGATCGTGGCTGGTCAGCTCGATAGCTGACAGGGCGCGGGAAGTCAGAATTCGCAGTCGGTTATTCATCAGCAATTTACGGGTATTGCCGGAAGGCTGTTGCGCACTGTCCAGTGGCACCAGTTTGTCGCCGGTTTTACTGAAAGGCTGCTTGTTCTCATCTGTTACCACATTCTCATTATGTAATGCGTTCAGCAGTGGTAGTAAATGTTCATCAGGTGCGGCAGCCCATTGCTGTAACAATGTAGCCTGCTGGGTGCGGCTGGCCGCGGCAAAATCAGCCGCGGGACCGGCACTGGCGAGTAATGGCTGGCACAGTGTTAACCACAGTAATGACCAGAAAACGCGGCGTAGTGTGATCATAATCTTTGCTCAACTGAGGACAGGAACGGACCTGACCGGGGTGACTAACGGACCCGCCGTTTGGCAGCGGGTCTGCGGATGGTCAGAACGTACCTTTGACCGGGGTATCAGGCTTCTTGTCGTTACCGGCGATGTACGGGCTCCATGGTTGGGCGCGTACTGTACCGTCAGTCTGCCAGACCACGTTAAACTGGCCGTTGGCTTCTACTTCGCCAATCATCACTGGCTTATGCAGGTGGTGGTTGGTTTTGTCCATGGTCAGCGTGTATCCATCCGGGGCTTTAAACGTTTGTCCGGCCATCGCTGCACGGACTTTATCTACATCGGTAGTACCGGCTTTTTCGACCGCCTGTGCCCACATATGAATACCGACATAGGTGGCTTCCATCGGGTCGTTAGTCACTACGGAGTCAGCGTTTGGCAAATGGTGAGCTTTGGCATAGGCACGATAATCGGCAACGAATTTAGCGTTTACCGGGTTATCCAGAGACTCAAAGTAGTTCCAGGCAGCCAGTTCCCCGACCAGGGGTTTCGTATCGATACCACGTAGTTCCTCTTCACCCACCGAGAAGGCCATGACCGGGATATCGGTGGCTTTTATGCCCTGGTTAGCCAGTTCTTTGTAGAACGGAACGTTGGAATCGCCGTTGATGGTAGAGATAACCGCCGTCTTACCTCCGGCAGAGAATTTCTTGATATTAGAGACGATAGTCTGGTAATCGCTGTAACCAAACGGGGTATAGACTTCCTGAATATCTTTATCCTGAACGCCTTTGGAATGGAGATAGGCACGCAGGATTTTGTTGGTAGTCCGTGGGTAGACATAGTCGGTACCCAGCAGGAAGAAGCGTTTAACATTGCCGCCATCTTCGCTCATCAGATACTGTACTGCCGGGATGGCCTGTTGGTTAGGTGCCGCGCCGGTATAAAAGACGTTCGGTGACATCTCTTCGCCTTCATACTGTACCGGATAGAACAGCAGACCGTTAAGCTCTTCAAATACCGGCAGAACGGACTTACGGGATACCGAAGTCCAGCAGCCAAACACGACGGCAACTTTATCCTGGCTAAGTAACTGACGGGCTTTTTCGGCGAATAATGGCCAGTTGGAGGCCGGGTCAACGACCACTGGCTCCAGTTTCTTGCCCAGTACACCACCGTGCGCATTAATTTCATCAATGGTCATCAGAGCGACATCTTTTAACGGCGTCTCTGAAATTGCCATGGTGCCGGAGAGTGAATGCATAATCCCGACTTTGATAGTGTCGGCAGCATAAGCGCCGAGACTGATCCCCATACTGACGACAGTAGCGGAGAGAGCAAAAGCTTTAAGTAATGAACGTCTTTTCATTGTAATACCCCTGATAAGCGAATTATGACTCGGGTGTTGTTCTTGCCTGCTGTAACATGTGTAGTGTTATTTTGCGGACTTCCGCTTTACTCTCTGCGATATGCCTGGTGAGCAGTAGCTGTGCCTCCTCGCTGTTTTGTTGAAAAATCTGGTTTAAAATCAGGGCGTGCTCACGATAAGTGGCACTGATCCTGTCTTCCCGGGTAAAGTCCAGACGGCGGATAATGCGAATTTTCTCGGTAACAATCGCATGAACTTTGGCCATTTCCCGGTTGCCTGCCGCATCCAGTAATCCACGATGAAACTCTTCATCGCAGGCCGAGATCTCCTTGCCATCACTGAGTGGTAGTGGTGGCATATCGATCCAAAAGGTTTGGAGACTGGTTAATGCCTGGCGGCACTGTTCAGCCGGTAAACGGCACAACCGGCGCACGGCTTCACATTCCAGTACGGTACGGAAGTCGTAGAGCTCTTCGAAATACTCAAAATCGAACGGTTTAACCTGCCAGCCGCTGCGAAAATAGACCTCCAGATAGCCTTCATGGGCCAGCCAGTAGAGTGCCTGCCGGACCGGCGTCCGGCTGACCTGCATTTTTTCGGCAATATCGTTCTCACTGAAGCGATCACCCGGCAGCAGGCGAAAGTCGAAAATATCGTCCTTTACTGCCTGATAAACCCGTGATGCCAGAGCTTCTGGCCGTGACTTATTGCTGTGACTGACTGAACTCATTGTTCCTCCCCGGCTAACCACAGCAGGACATCTCCGGGCGCGACCTGGCGTCCTGGCTGGCAGGCAATCTGGCTGACCACTCCGGCGGCGGGTGAGCTGATGGTCAGTTCCATTTTCATCGCCTCGACAATCACGACCGGCTGGCCGGCAGCGATGGTATCGCCTGGCGAAACCAGGACTTTCCAGACACTGCCATTGAGGTCGGCGTTGACCGGCAACAAACCTGCGGTATCTTCTTCGGCGACCAGAGGAAGAGCATCATCTGACGGGGAATTCAGTGCCTCCCGGCTCCATAATTCCACTTCTTCAGCAAAGGCGGTGGCCTGGCGTTGTTGGAACTGACGGATAGAATCAGCGTTCTCCGCCAGGAAACGACGATGGGCAGCGTAATCAAATTCGCTTTCCTCAATGCGCACGGTGGCACGGCCTTCACGGAAATCGTCGCGCAGTTGCAGCAATTCATCTTCGCTGACCGGGTAGAAACGTACCTGATCGAAGAAATGTAAAAGCCAGGGTTCGTTGGCGGCGAACTGATCGTTTTTCAGATACTTGTTCCAGATAGGCAGCGTACGGCCCACCAACTGATAGCCGCCCGGCGAATCCATCCCATAAATACACATATACATGCCGCCGATACCGACGGTGCCTTCGGCGGTAAAGGTACGGGCAGGATTATATTTAGAGCTGAGTAACCGGTGACGTGGATCCACGGGCACTGCACAAGGGGCTCCCAGGTATACATCGCCCAGACCAAGAATCAGATAACTGGCGTCAAACAGAATGCGTTTAACTTCTTCACGGTTTTCCAGCCCGTTGGTCCGTTGCAGGAAATCCACGTTATTTGGTAACCACGGCGCCTGCTGACGGACGGTCTGCTGATAACGGCTGACTGCGTCGAGAGTCGCGCTGTCCTCAAAAGCCATCGGCAGCCAGACAATACGTGAAGGGACTTTCAGCTTGCTGACATCCCCGAGCGAGGTTTCCAGATCCAGCAGCAGGTCGATCAGGGCTTTCTGTGATAACTGCAGGCTGTCATAGCGGATCTGCAATGAACGGACACCCGGCGACAGTTCACGGATCGCCGGGATCGCCTGTTGACGGATAGCTTCAATCAGCAGATGAACCCGCAGGCGTAACGCCAGATCCAACACGTTGTCGCCGTACTCAATCAGGATATAGTGATCACCGGCCTGGCGGTAAACCACGGAAGGACGGTTACCTTGTGCCGGTAATGCGGCCAGGGCGGTCGCCGGGACTCCGTCGACAGGTTGCAGGTTAGCCGGAGCAAACTCTGGTATCGCTGCCGGTGCGAGTTGTTCAATCTGCTGATTACAGGCGATTTCCAGTGCCTGCGCTTCATCAAAACTGATCGGATAGAAACGGATTTTGTCGCCGGGTTTCACCTGACCCACCTTCCATAACTCGGCACTGGCAATCGTCACCGGGCAGACAAAACCGCCGAGACTCGGTCCGTCACGGGTCAGGATGACCGGGAAGTCACCGGTGAAGTTGATTGCCCCAATCGCGTATTCGCAGTCATGCACATTGGAAGGGTGCAGACCGGCTTCACCGCCATTTTCCCGGGCCCATTCCGGTTTAGGGCCGCTGAGCCGGACACCTAAACGGTTCGAGTTGTAATGTACTTCCCAGTCAGTGGCAAAGAAGGTATCGATGGCTTGCGGGGTAAAAAAGTCCGGAGCACCGTGCGGGCCATATAGCACCCCGATATCCCAGTGATGACTGTATTCCGGAATCATCTCTGTCGGCAGGGCTTGTGGTTCACTGATGGCCGGCGGTGTGGTGCAGGCCGGTAACTCTGGCTGTGATACCGGCAGCATATCTGCCTGACGTAAAATTCGCCCGGCATGGCCACCAAACTGTCCCAGCGCAAAGGTCGAGCGGCTGCCCAGATAGACAGGGACATCGAAACCGTGACGTATGGCGAGGCAGGTACGGCAACCGGACGTGGCACGGCCGAGCGTCAGTGTCTGACCCGCTTTTACGCTCACCGGTTGCCAGAAAGCGACCGGCGTATCATCCAGGGTTGCTTCCGAAGGGGCGCCGGTCAGTGCAATAATGCTGTCACAGTGGAACTTCAACACGGGTCCCTGCAGCGTGAATTCCAGCCCTGCAGCTTCCGGGGCATTGCCCACAATACGGTTAGCCAGCCGGAAGGCGTAATCATCCATCGGGCCAGAGGGTGGAACACCGATGTCCCAGTAACCAGGACGCCCCGGATAGTCCTGCACCGAGCTCCAGGTGCCTGGTTGAATCACTTCAACCACATGGGCGTTGGCGGTAAATTTATCGAGGAAACGAGTGTAGCTGCGTCCTTCCCGGAACTCAGGGGTATTGATGACCTGGCGGAGATAGTCAAGATTTGAGGCAATACCCTGAATCCGGGTTTCTGACAGGGCCTGACGTAATTTTTCCCAGGCGTCTTCACGGGTATCGGCGTGAACAATCAGTTTTGCCAACAGCGGATCATACCAGGCGGAGACTTCGGTACCGGTACTGACCCAGCCATCGACCCTCACATTATCCGGGAAACTGACATCCGTCAGGGTTCCGGGAGAAGGCTGAAAGTTTTTCAGTGGATCTTCTGCATACAGACGTACTTCGATGGCCGCTCCCTGAGGCGCTTTGGCCATGGCCTGCCAGTCTGGTGTTTCGCCGGCCGCGACCTGTAACATACAGGCGACCAGATCCAGCCCTGTGACCGATTCGGTGACCGGGTGTTCTACCTGGAGTCGGGTGTTCACTTCCAGGAAATAGAATTTATCCTGAGCACCGTCATAGATGTATTCGACAGTACCTGCGCTGCGGTAATTCACACTTTCCCCGAGCCGGACAGCACTTTCCAGTAACGTGCGGCGGGTTTCTGGTGGCAGGTGAGGTGCAGGGGTTTCCTCAACGACTTTCTGATTACGGCGTTGCAGGGAGCAATCACGTTCACCGAGGGCAACGACCTTGCCCTGACCATCCCCGAAAATCTGGACTTCAATATGCCGTGCCTGATCGATACAACGTTCAAGAAATACACCTGCATCATTAAAGAATTGTGCACCCAGCCGGCGAACACCTTCCCAGGCGTCGGATAACGCCGACTCATCAGCACAGCGGGTCATTCCGATACCGCCGCCGCCCGCGGTACTTTTCAGCATCACCGGATAACCGATAGTCGCGGCGGCCTGCAATGCTTCTGGCAGTGAACTCAGTAGCGGAGTGCCCGGGGTCATGGGGACACCGGCCGTGGCAGCCAGCTCCCGCGCCCGGTGTTTTAAACCAAACTCACCAATCTGATGGGCCGTTGGACCAATAAACACGATGCCGGCTTTTTCGCAGGCGGCGGCAAACGGCAGACTTTCTGATAAAAATCCGTACCCTGGCCAGATAGCCTGGGCGCCGCTCTGTCGGGCGGCCTGTAAAACTTTCTCTATCGACAGATAGCTGTCGGTCGGTTTATCCCCGCCCAGGGCAATCGCCTCGTCGGCTTCTTTCACATGCGGGGCATTTTTATCCGCATCGGAATAGACTGTGACGCTGCGAATTCCCAGACGTTTGAGGGTTTTCAGTGCACGGCAGGCGATTTCACCGCGGTTAGCAATCAGTACGGTATCAAACATGATTAACGGGTCTCCTGTGAGCTTAACCAGCGGCGCCAGCCACCTGTTTCGGTGATATCAAGGGCGTTACTCAATGCGTAAGGTTCGCAGACAAACCCCTGGACCGTGCGTCCATCGGCCAGTGTGAGAGTGCCAATCCCTAAAGGAGCAGGGATCTCAGCAACGAACTCACCATAACGGGCCAGTGGGATATCCCAGAGTTCGACGATAATGGCGGCACCACTGTCATCACGAACCAGGCCTGGTTTTTTAATCGCTCCGCCACTCAGGGCATACAGTCGGTACTGCGCGGCAGTCGTGGTTTCTTCCACCAGCACAGCCTGACGGGTGGTGAGCTGGTAATTGAGCGGCATACCTGTCAGATGAGCGCCGACCACCGCAATACGGACGTGATCAGCAGATGCCGGCAGAGAAGCCGCTGTTTCCGGGGCCGGGAGTCCGGTGGCCCCCGGCGACAGTTGTTGCTGCTGTTGCCAGCGTAAGCCAAAGTCAGCCAGTGCCCGATCGTACCAGGCGGGGGCAATCAGTGTGATCCCGGCAGGCAGTCCGTCAGCCCGAAAACCGGCAGGCAAGGCCAGTGCACAGAGATCGGCCAGATTGGTGAAGTTGGTGTAGGTACCAAACTGTGCGTTGTATTTCACCGGTTCCTGTTGCATTTGCTGACGGGTACGGATAGTGGGGGACGTCGGTACCACCAGTCCGTCGAACTGTGCCAGTGTTTGCTGAATCTGTCGGCTCAGTTCGGAGCGCAGGTATTCAGCCTTCCAGGCATCGGTGGCTGTAAATTTTTCACCCTGTCTGACAATGCCGTAGACCACCGGATCGAGTTTGTCCGGGTGCTGTAACATTTCACCGACAGCCGCTGTTCGTTCCGCAACCCAGGGGCCGTTATATAACTGCTCTGCCAGCCGGTGAAACAGTGTGAAATCGATCGCCGATAAGGTGGCACCACAAGCCTGAAGGTCGGTTAATGCGTTGTCCCAGGCGGCCCGGGCCTGCTCATCACCAAAAAATTCCGGACTGGCGGGGATGGCAAATTTCGGGGCAGCTGGCAGGGCAGCCGGAGCCGTATGCGGGGAAGAGCGGGAATAGCTGTCTCCACTGTCATAACCTCCGGCGAGGCTGGCGACCTGCCAGGCATCTTCGGTGGTGAGCGCAAATACGGAAATGGTATCAATCAGGCGACAGGCCGGGACAACCCCTGAGGCAGAGAGCCAACCCTTAGTCGGTTTCAGACCGACAATGTTATTGAATCCGGCGGGTACACGTCCGGAACCGGCGGTATCGGTGCCCAGAGAGAAAGGCACCAGACCACGGGCCACCACTGATGCAGAACCGGAACTGGAACCGCCGCTGACATATTCAGGATTAAAACTGTTAGGGACTTCGCCATAAGGGGAACGGGTCCCGACCAACCCTGTAGCGAACTGGTCCAGATTAGTTTTCCCGGCGACGATGGCGCCGGCAGACTTCAGGCGGGCTACGACTTCGGCATCATTGTCAGCCACATAACTGAACGCGGGGCAGGCAGCGGTGGTGTCAAAACCGGCAACATCAATATTATCTTTAACTGCAAACAACACGCCGAATAGCGGCAGGGAAGCCGGGTCCTGCAGGAAACGCGGCAGAATTTCGCTGACCTGGGCGGTAATCTGCGCCGGGGTCGCGACACTTATCCATGCCGGATCCTGTGGGTCAAAGGTGGCCAGCCACTGATTCAGAATGTCAGCCAACTGCTGAGGGTGCTGCCGACAATGGTCAGTCCACTGTCCAAGGGTAAGTCCTGCGCGTAGAGAGGTCATATGAATTCCATCATGTATACCAGATGGTATTCATCTCAGCAAAGAGTGTGCCATATTTATAACTATATGAATTATATTATTTAAGTGGTTTTTCCTGAGGAACCTGATGCCCGGAGTTGAGCATTTTTGGCGCACGCCCGCCTGCGGATGGTGCAAATTTTTGCCATGCTTTCGCACAAAAATGTGCCAACGAACGTCAGACTGAGTAAATTTTTGGCAGATGATAGTAAGTCATCATTTAACCCGCTAGCATGGGAACCTGTCAGCGGGTCTGCTGATATGTGGCGGGTAAACGAGGAGAAGCGTGTGATTAATTGGAAGCATTGGGTATTGGGTCTCTGTCTGACAGGGGTTGCCGGTCTCAGTCAGGCAGATTCATTAGATCAACAACGTCAGCGATACCAGCAAATTAAGCAGGCCTGGGATAACAACCAAATGGATGTGGTGGCGCAGATGATGCCATCACTGAAAGATTATCCACTCTATCCTTATCTTGAGTATCGACTACTCTCCCAGGATTTGAATCAGGAAACCTCTCTGGCAATCAGCAATTTTGCCAACCAGTATCCGACATTGCCTTCCGCCCGTAGCCTGAAAAACCGCTTTGTAAACGAACTGGCAAGACGCCAGGACTGGCAGGGATTATTAAGCTTCAGTCCGACCCGCCCGGCACCGGTGCAGGCCCAGTGCAACTGGTATTACGCAAACTGGGCTACCGGGAATCAGCAACTGGCCTGGGAGGGGGCAAAAAAATTGTGGCTGACCGGGGCAAATTTACCTGACAGCTGTGATGCATTATTTACCGCCTGGCAATCATCGGCACAATTCAGTCCACAGGCGATATTACAACGCCTGATTCTGGCCTTTAAAGCCGGCAATGATTCACTGGTGCGTCACCTGATTACGATGTTGCCGGTGAATTATGCGACCGTGGCAGCAGCTCTGTCGACGCTCGGACAGAACCCTCAGACGGTGAGTAGTTTTGCCACTACGGTTTCACCCAGTGATTTCAGCCGGCAGATAACCCTGATTGCTTTCAGCCGACTGGCACGACAGGATGCCGAAAATGCCCGTTCGTTGATCCCGACACTGGTCTCTGCTCAGAAAATGTCTGATTCAGAAGCTCAGGCAATGAAGGAGGCGGTGGCCTGGCAATTTATGGGCAGTGATGTGACAACGGAACAGATGCGCTGGCGGGATGCTGTTGTCATGGACAGCGATTCTACCTCCCTTATCGAACGACGCATCCGTCAGGCTATTTCTGATAATGATCACCGTGGGCTGAATACCTGGATTGCCAGGTTACCCGTCGAGGCTAAGCAAAAGGACGAATGGCAATACTGGCAGGCGTGTTTGTTACTGGAGCAGGGACGTAAACAGGAAGGCGATCAACTACTCAGTGAGTTGACACAGAAACGTGGCTTTTATCCCATGGTAGCGGCCCAAAAACTGGGCGTACCTTACAGGCTGACCATTGATCCGGCGCCTGCACCGACGGCCCAGGTTGCCAGCGGCGCTGAGATAGCCCGTGTCAGAGAGCTGATGTACTGGGGCATGGATAATTTGGCCCGAAGCGAATGGGCTAACCTCATCAGTAGTAAACCCCCTGAGCAACAAAAAATGCTGGCTCGTTATGCCAGTGAGCAGAACTGGTGGGATTTGAGTGTCCAGGCCACTATCACCGCGAAAATGTGGGACAGCCTGAAAGAACGTTTCCCGTTGGCCTGGCAACAATACTACCAACAATATTCTGCCGGAAAGGCTATTCCGGTGAGTTATGCGATGGCGATTTCTCGTCAGGAAAGTGCATGGAACCCGAAAATTCGTTCACCGGTGGGCGCCAGTGGACTGATGCAGGTTATGCCTGCGACTGCGGCACATACCGTTAAAATGTTCCCGGTCAGTAACTACGTGAACAGCAGCCAGTTGCTGGATCCGCAAATGAATATCCAGATTGGAATGCAATATCTGGATTATGTGTACCGACAGTTTGATGATAACCGCATTTTTGCTTCTGCGGCTTATAATGCAGGGCCAGGCAGAGTCAGAAGGTGGCTGGCAGTGAGTGGTGGTAAGCTGGATGCTGTCGGGTTTATCGAAACCATCCCTTTTGCCGAAACACGAAACTATGTGAAGAATGTCCTGGCTTATGATGCTTACTATCGTTACTTCATGGGCCAGCCTGGCAAACTGTTACAGGATACGGAGTGGAATCGCCGCTATTGAGTATGCTATGCTTCCGTACTCATTAATGAGTACGGAAGCCGTCTATGTTGCCCACTGCCAATGCAGAAGAAAACTTTGAGTTTAACTGGCCGCGTGTTGTCAGCTTACTGAAGCAGGCAGTGGACGATCAGCAGACAGAGGCATTACTGCAGCTGATGATGACTCCGGATGAACGGGAAGCACTGGCGACCCGGCTAAGAATTATTGAAGAGTTGATGCGTGGTGAAATGAGCCAACGGCAGCTAAAAGATCAGTTAGGTGTTGGCATAGCCACCATTACCCGGGGGTCTAACAGCCTGAAAGAGTCGCCGGCCGGATTCCGGCAATGGCTTGAGAGTCAGTTATCGCTAAAGGGTGATTCGCTGTAGTAAGGATGTAGCAGCGGACATAATGCCAGCAGCAGAGCCTGATGATAGACGGATGTCCGGGTGAGCCGGCCTTCAGTCAGCGCGCCAATCGCCCCACCTTTTTGTTTGATATTGGCAATGCCGGTCAGTTGTGCCATCACGTCACCCAGTTCACGGCCCTGATGAAGTTGTTCAGACACCGCGGCAGGCAATAAAAAGCTGGCAGAACGAGATTCACCCCGCTGTGAGGCATTTTCTACCACCATCCAGGCGAATGCCTGCTGACCATCTATACCCGCCTCAATAGCGACCCAGAAATCAGCCCGTGGCTGCCGATGGCGGGCATTTGCCACGCGTTGACGGGCGCCTTTACGGGTTTCTTCATCACTCATGGGTTGCGCTGAAACACCGCTGTCGGTTTCTGAACCTGAAACCTGGCATTGACCGGTACCGAAAACATCCTCAAAAGCTTGTAGGATAGCGCTGATTTTTGCCGGGTTGCTGGTAGCGGCGACAACATGGTACATAATAGTTAAACTCTCAGGGCAGATGGTTGCACTGACTCAGTATAATGGATAGGTAACATGCTACAAGTCTTTCTGGTTCGTCATGGTGAAACCCTGTGGAATACCGAACGTCGTCTGCAGGGACAAAGCGATAGCCCGTTGACCCCACAAGGAGAGCAGCAGGCAAAACAGGTAGGAGAGCGACTTCAGTCTTATGGTATCACGCATATTATTAGCAGTGACTTAGGCCGGACCCGCCAGACTGCGGAGATTATTGCGCAGTACTGTCAGTGTCCGGTGGTTACCGACAGCCGGTTACGGGAACTGAATATGGGAATACTGGAAACCCGTCGACTGAGCGAGCTGTCCGCCGAAGAAGAAGGATGGCGTAAGTCGCTGGTGGATGGCACCGAACAGGGGCGTATTCCCGGCGGAGAAAGTATGACTGAACTGGCTGGTCGTATGCAGCAAGCGCTGGATGCCTGCCGTGAACTGCCGTCTGGCAGTCGCCCGGTACTGGTGAGCCATGGTATGGCTTTGGGGTCGTTAATTAGTACGCTGCTGGGACTGCCGGCTTATGCTGAAAGGCGCTTACGGCTACGTAACTGTTCGCTGTCAAGAGTGGATTATCAGCACAGTGAATGGCTGGCTAATGGCTGGGTCGTCGAAACTGCCGGAGATGTCGCGCATTTAACAGCAGATGCGCTGGATGAACTACAGCGTTAAACCACCCGCCCCCGGATTCACAGAATCCGGGGGCGGGTGGTTTGTCAGGCTACGCGTCGGGCTTCGTTGCGGATAGGAATCAAATATTCGCAGTGAAGTTCCGCGGTATTTTCCTTAGTCAGTTTTCCGCCCGGGGTATAGAAGCGTTCAATATCCTGGCCGGCACGACGGGTCAGCCCCAGCGTCGGCATACAGGTGCTGTACAATACCAGGATAAAGTCCTGGAGTTGTTCTTTCGGGCCTTTATAGCTGAACTGAACGTATTCACCACCTTCCAGAATGATCTTCTGTGCCGATTGCAGGCTTTGCCCTGAATCGCTTTCGGTGACCGCTGTGGTATAAAGAATTTCCTGTTCATCTTCTTTATCCACACTGCTACGCACCTGATGGAGTCCATATAAAATATGAGGTGCATCGGTGTCATGCAGGAACTGGCGCCAAAAATGGCCACGCATTTCCGCCCGATAAACAGAAATCTGTTCAAGAGTGCAGCTGTAACTCTGAGTCTGCCCCATCAGTATCGTTTCCGGCAACGTAACATACGTTGGTTGAGGCATTGAAAACTCACCCATGCGAATCGGTGGGCGTAACCCAAAGGAGTTCCAGTCAGAGGCGCGACGATAACCGGCAGGCGTCTGATTAAACTGTTTTTTAAAAGCACGGGTGAACGTTTGCTGAGAATCAAACCGGTATTGCAGAGCAATATCCAGAATAGGGCGACTGGTGAGTCTCAGTGCAACAGCAGCTTTAGACAGGCGTCTGGCCCGAATATAAGCGCCGATAGCATGACCTGTTACGTTTTTAAACATCCGCTGTAAATGCCATTTGGAGTATCCGGCCTTAAAGGCAACATTATCCAGAGATAAGGGTTGATCCAGATGGCTCTCCAGCCAGACAAGCAAATCGCGAATGATACCAGCTTGGTCCATATTACATCCTCACAGTCCTGGTTGGCATAATTGATCAGGCAACCTTCATAAAGCTAAGAGTAGCATTAAATGCAAAAAAAACAGGAAAGGGCGTAATTATACCGTTTCCTGTTGTTACAATAATTCAGTGCGACAAAGGAATATTTGAAGGTATCAATAGTAACCTTATATTGATTATTCAGTAATCACCTAATAAGCGATAACTTAATGAAAATCAAAAAACTACAGTTTTTTATCAACAAATTTGCGGCAGCCGGCTGCGTACTTTTCGCTCTTAATGGCGTTGTACATGCTGAGGAAATTGGCTCTGTAGATACCGTTTTTAAACTACTTGGTCCGGATCACAAGATTGTAATCGAAGCCTTTGATGATCCAGATGTTAAAAATGTTACATGTTATATCAGTCGGGCGAAAACCGGCGGTATAAAAGGCGGTCTGGGGCTGGCCGAAGATACGGCGGATGCCGCTATTTCCTGTCAGCAGGTTGGGCCGGTAACTATCCCTGACACCCTGAAACCCGGTGAGTCAGATGTGGTGTTTAAAAAACGCACCTCGTTGATTTTTAAGAAACTTCAGGTTGTTCGTTTTTATGACAAAACCCGGAATACGTTGGTGTATCTGAGCTATTCTGACAAGCTGGTTGATGGTTCACCAAAAAATGCGATCAGCGCCGTTCCCATCATGCCATGGCACTAAGTTGTTCGCACAAAATGTAAAAAAAGCCCGCCGGTCATCAGACCGACGGGCAGCGTATAACAGTCCGCATCCGGGAGATTAGTGGTCTTCTAACTCGCCGCAAAAACGATAACCTTCGCCGTGGATGGTCGCGATGATTTCCGGCGTATCACTGTTTGACTCGAAATGTTTACGGATACGACGGATGGTCACATCCACCGTACGATCATGAGGTTTCAGATCTCTGCCGGTCATTTTCTTCAGCAAGTCAGCGCGGGTCTGAATTTTGCCCGGATTCTCACAGAAGTGCAGCATGGCACGGAATTCACTACGTGGCAGTTTGTACTGCTCACCTTGCGGGCTGACCAGAGAACGGCTGTTAATATCCAGTGTCCAGCCGTTAAACTGATAATTTTCCACATGCTTACGTTCTTCACTGCTGACCGCCAGGTTCATAGTGCGGGACAGCAGGTTACGGGCACGGATTGTCAGTTCACGCGGATTAAACGGTTTGGTGATGTAATCATCCGCACCGATCTCCAGTCCGAGTATCTTGTCGACTTCATTGTCACGTCCTGTCAGGAACATCAGCGCTACACTTGCCTGTTCGCGAAGTTCGCGGGCGAGCAGCAGGCCATTTTTTCCTGGCAGGTTGATATCCATTATCACCAGATTGACATCATTGTCAGTCAATAACTGATGCATTTCAGCACCATCAGAGGCTTCGAATACAATGTATCCTTCAGCTTCGAAAATACTCTTTAAAGTATTCCGGGTTACTAGCTCGTCTTCGACGATAAGAATTTGCGGGATCTGCATGGTTTGCTACCTAAAATTTGCCATCAAAATTGATACAAGGCATACAGTGCTGATGTCTGAGATATCGGTCGACGTATAATGAGTCTGCATTGCCAATTTACGACGTTTTGTTCTTGATGCATCACAGATTAATGTCACTGACGGATTTCAACGTAATTACAGTTGGTCTGTATGCGCCTAAACTGGTCTTTATGCGCTTCATCCTAACCTCTTTAACAGCGGGCTAACAGCACCAACAACATTCAGGAAGCAAATAAAAACGCTTCGTTGACTTATATCAAAACTGAGTGTAGCACGTTAACACTTGTGTGAAAAATATCTCTTTTTTATTCTCCTTATAGGAGAAATGGCTAAATTATACCGTAGCGCGTGTTTGATACCCACAGTGAATTTAGTGATATTTTAGATTAACTTATTGTAATTCAGGGATAAAAAAATAATTCATTCCTGTATTCTGTCGTTTTTTAGCTCAGCGTATTCTTTAACTGATTAAAATTTCTGATAAAACCGGACAAAATAGCCGACACTGAGTTATTTCGTGCATTGTTAAGGTGATGATATGTCATTTCCGATTATTTTAGTTTCTCCGGCGCGGGCCGAAAATGTAGGGGCGGCGGCCCGGGCGATGAAAACCATGGGGTTTAGTGAGCTACGTATTGTCAACAGCAGTGTCTGGCAGGAGCCTGCCGCTTATCGGGTGGCTCACGGGGCCACCGAGATACTGGATAATGTGCGCCAGTTCCCTGATTTGGCCGCTGCGCTGGCTGATGTTGATTTTTCAGTGGCCACTACGGCCCGCAGCCGTGCCCGATACCATTATTATGCAACACCTCAGCAGGCCGAAGCGCTGCTGAAAGAAAAACAGCAGTGGCTAAACCGGCTGGCATTGATCTTTGGTTGTGAGGAAAGCGGCCTGACCAACGAGGAGCTGGCTCTGGCTGATGTGTTGACCGGGATTCCCATGGCCGTTGACTACCCGTCATTAAACCTGGGTCAGGCGGTTATGGTGCTGTGTTATCAGTTTTCTTCGCTGATGCAGGTAACAGCAAAACCAAAGCCGGAAGCTGATCCGCAACAACTTCAGGCGCTGCGTCAGCGAACGCATCAGTTACTGGAGCGTCTGGCGGTCAGTGATGACCAGAAAATGGCCGACTGGTTGGATCAAAGACTGGGGTTACTGGAGCAGCGGGATAGCGCAATGCTGCATCGTTTATTGCATGATATCGAAAAAAAGATCGCAGAATGATCTGCTGATATATTGATAATTTATAGTGACCTGATCGGAATATTCCGGCAAGAATGTTGTAGATTTATGGTGTTTGGTCGACATTAAAGAATCAATGCGCGGTCTGATTCAGGCGAGTGAAATGACAAAATTATTGACTTATCGGGTGGTTTGTTTTACTTCTGGGTGCAGACAGTTTCGATAAAAGACAGACAGACATTAAATGCGTAATCACAGCCTGAACATTACTATTATTACCACCATCACCATTACCACAGGTAACGGTGCGGGCTGACGCATAACAGGAAAAAACGAAAAAGCCCGCTCCCTAATCAGGTGCGGGCTTTTTTTTCGGCATAAATTCAGGAGTTACAAACCCATGCGAGTGTTGAAATTTGGCGGAACCTCGGTCGCAAACGCAGAGCGTTTTCTGCGTGTTGTCGACATACTGGAAAATTATGCACAGCAGGAACAGGTTGCGACAGTCCTCTCCGCTCCGGCAAAAATTACCAATCACTTAGTTGCTCTTATCGAAAAGACTATCTCAGGTCAGGATGCTTCAGCCAACCTGAATGATGCACGCCAGATTTTCGACCAGTTATTGCAGGGACTGGCGGTTGCTCAGCCAGGCTTCGACTTGCAGGCGATGACCCGGTTTGTCGATACCGAATTCGCTCGCTTACAGCAGGTTATCCTCGGGATTAATCTGCTGGGTCAGTGCCCTGATAGTGTCAATGCTACCGTTATCTGTACCGGTGAAAAACTATCCATTGCGATTATGCAGGCATTGTTACAGGCCCGTGGTCATCAGGTCACCGTTATTGATCCGGTAGAAAAGTTGCTTGCTATCGGCGGTTATCTGGAATCCACCGTGGATATTACCGAATCGAGCCGGCGGATCGCCGCCAGCCAGATTCCGCCAGACAATTATGTACTGATGGCCGGCTTTACTGCCGGAAACGAGCAGGGCGAACTGGTCGCCCTGGGACGTAATGGTTCAGACTATTCCGCCGCCGTCCTGGCAGCATGTTCACGGGCCAGCTGTTGCGAGATCTGGACTGATGTTGACGGTGTTTATACCTGTGACCCGCGTCAGGTACCAGATGCACGGCTGCTGAAGTCGATGTCCTACCAGGAGGCGATGGAGCTCTCCTATTTTGGCGCCAAAGTGCTTCACCCGCGCACCATAACCCCGATTGCCCAGTTCCAGATCCCTTGCCTGATTAAAAACACGGCTAATCCGTCTGCACCAGGAACTCTGATTGCTGCAGGGCAGGGTGAAGATTCGACGCCGGTAAAAGGCATTACCAATCTGAATAACATGGCCATGTTTAATGTTTCAGGGCCAGGAATGAAGGGCATGGTCGGTATGGCGGCCAGGGTGTTTGCCGTGATGTCGCGTAAAGGAATTTCGGTCGTTCTGATTACACAGTCTTCTTCTGAGTACAGTATCAGTTTCTGTGTTCCGCAAAATGAAGCATTGTCTACCCGCCGGGCGCTGGAAGACGAGTTCTATCTGGAGCTGAAAGATGGTTTGCTTGACCCGCTGGAAGTCACAGAAAAGCTGGCGATTATTTCGGTGGTAGGTGATGGAATGCGTACCCTGCGTGGCATCTCTGCAAAATTCTTCTCAGCACTGGCCAGGGCAAACATTAATATTGTCGCCATCGCTCAGGGCTCATCAGAACGCTCTATCTCGGTAGTGGTCAGTAATGATGACGCGACCACCGGGGTGAGGGTGGTCCATCAGATGCTATTCGCGACTGACCAGGTGATCGAAGTGTTTGTGGTCGGTACCGGCGGAGTCGGTGCCGCATTACTCAACCAGTTACATCGCCAGCAATCCTGGCTGAAAAAGAAACATATTGATTTACGGGTATGCGGTATTGCCAACTCGCGGGCATTACTGACCAACGTACATGGTATTCATCTTGACCATTGGCAGGATCAGCTTTCCCGGGCGACCGATGAGTTTTCTCTTGAACACCTGACACGTCTGGTCAAAGAGTACCACCTGCTGAATCCGGTCATTGTTGACTGCACTTCCAGCCAGCAGTTGGCTGATCAGTACGTCGATTTCCTGCGTGAAGGTTTCCATGTGGTAACGCCGAACAAAAAGGCAAATACCTCCTCCCGGGAATACTATCAGCAGATTCGGGCAGCTGCAGAGAAAGCCCGGCGTAAATTCCTGTATGACACGAATGTGGGAGCAGGCCTGCCGGTGATTGAAAATTTGCAGAATCTGTTAAATGCCGGCGATGAACTGATTAAGTTCAACGGTATTCTTTCCGGTTCTTTGTCGTATATTTTTGGCATGCTGGATGACGGTGTATCGCTGTCAGAGGCGACGAGCAAAGCCCGCGAGCTCGGCTTTACCGAACCTGATCCACGGGATGACTTATCGGGAATGGATGTGGCACGAAAACTGCTAATTCTGGCCCGGGAAGCCGGAATGTCGCTGGAGCTGGAAGATATCGTGATTGAGCCCGTGCTGCCGGAAAGACTGCTGTCGCTGGCAGATGCGGATGAGTTTATGCAGCAACTGCCATCGCTGGATGCAGAGTTCTCGGCCCGTGCAGCTAAAGCCCGTGATGAAGGTAAAGTATTACGCTTCGTTGGCGCCATCGATGAACAGGGACATTGCAGTGTGAAAATTGCGGCGGTGGATGGAAACGATCCGCTGTTTAAAGTGAAGAATGGTGAAAATGCGCTGGCATTTTACAGTCGCTACTATCAGCCTCTGCCTCTGGTGCTCCGGGGATACGGTGCCGGTAATGATGTCACCGCGGCCGGGGTGTTTGCAGATTTATTGAGAACTCTGACGTGGAAGCTGGGAGTCTGATCATGGTAAAAGTTTATGCACCCGCCTCTATCGGGAATGTCAGTGTCGGGTTTGATGTGTTGGGCGCGGCGGTTTCGCCGGTCGATGGCACATTACTGGGTGATTGCGTCACTGTCGAAGCGGCGGAATCTTTTCGTCTTGAAAATCGTGGCCGCTTTGTATCAAAACTGCCAACGGATCCGAAAGAGAATATTGTTTATCAGTGCTGGGAACGTTTTTGCCAGGAGGTCGGCCGTGAAGTCCCTGTAAGCATGGTACTGGAAAAGAATATGCCGATTGGTTCCGGACTGGGTTCCAGCGCCTGTTCGGTGGTAGCCGGACTGATGGCGATGAATGAGTTCTGTAACCGGCCTTTGGATGATGACCGGTTGCTGGCCCTGATGGGCGAACTGGAAGGGCGGGTCTCCGGCAGCGTACATTTTGATAATGTCGCTCCCTGCTTTCTGGGGGGGATCCAACTGATGCTGGAAGCTCATGGCATCACCTGTCAGCCCGTACCGGGCTTCGATGAATGGTTCTGGGTAATGGCTTACCCGGGGATTAAAGTGTCCACCGCTGAAGCCAGAGCCATTTTACCGGCGAGTTACAGTAAAGCCGATTGCATTACCCACGGGCGGATGCTTTCAGGATTTATTCATGCCTGTCATACCCGCCAGCCATTGCTGGCTGCCAGCCTGATGAAGGATGTCATTGCTGAACCCTACCGTACCGGACTACTGCCAGGCTTTGCGCAGGCGCGGCAGGCAGTGACAGAACTGGGGGCGCTGGCCTGTGGCATTTCAGGTTCAGGGCCGACATTGTTTGCGGTCTGTGACACACCTGAAGTGGCTGAGCAGGCTAAGGCATGGCTGCAGCAACACTATCTGCAGAATGATGAAGGCTTCGTACATATTTGCCGTCTTGATACGACGGGCGCACGTAAACTGGGATAAGCGATGAAATTATATAATCTGAAAGATCATAACGAGCAGGTCAGTTTCACTCAGGCCGTAAAGCAGGGCCTGGGTTCACAACAGGGGCTGTTCTTCCCGAATGAACTGCCAGAGTTTGAACTGACCGAAATTGATCAGTTGCTGGAGCTGGATTTTGTCAGCCGCAGCAGCAAAATTTTGTCGGCATTTATCGGTGATGAGATCCCTGAAGCAGAACTGGCTGAACGGGTAAAGGCTGCGTTTGCTTTCCCGGCTCCGGTGCAGCCTGTCTCAGACGATATCGCCTGCCTGGAGTTGTTCCACGGCCCTACACTGGCATTCAAAGACTTTGGCGGCCGGTTTATGGCACAGATGCTGGCTTTGAGCAGTGATAAAGATGAGAAAATCACTATTCTGACAGCAACCTCCGGAGATACCGGCGCGGCGGTGGCTCATGCTTTTTATGGCATGGAAAATATCCGGGTGGTTATTCTCTATCCTCAGGGAAAAATCAGTCCACTACAGGAAAAACTGTTCTGCACCCTCGGTGGGAATATCCAGACCATTGCGGTAGATGGCGATTTTGATGCCTGCCAGTCACTGGTGAAACAGGCATTTGATGATCAGTCACTGAAGCAGTCGATTGGCCTTAATTCCGCGAACTCTATTAATATCAGCCGCTTACTGGCTCAGGTCTGCTATTATTTCGAAGCGGTAGCTCAGTTACCCCAGGAAAAACGTAACCAACTGGTGATTTCAGTACCCAGTGGAAACTTCGGTGATCTTACCGCAGGGTTACTGGCGAAAAGCCTTGGACTGCCGGTAAAACGTTTTATTGCCGCGACCAATGCCAATGATACGGTTCCTCGTTTCCTGAGCAGCGGTGAGTGGGCGCCGAATAAGACCGTCGCAACGCTTTCTAATGCCATGGATGTCAGCCAGCCGAACAACTGGCCACGCGTCGAGGAGTTATTCCGCCGTAAAACCTGGCAACTGGACGAGCTGGCCTACGGCGCACTGAGCGACGAGCAGACCCGTGCAGCGATGCGTGAGCTGGCCGCAGAAGGTTATATCTCTGAACCTCATGCCGCAATTGCATGGCGTATGCTGCGTGACCAGTTACAAGAGGGGGAATATGGGTTATTCCTGGGCACCGCGCATCCGGCAAAATTCAAAGAGAGCGTGGACGAGATTCTGCAGAAAGATCTGCCGTTACCGGCCGAATTAGCTGAACGTGCCGATCTGCCTCTGCTGTCCGATAACTTACCGGCAGATTTTGCTGCGTTAAACGAGTATCTGCTGACCAAACGCATCTGATCCTTTCGGTAATGACTCTCCTGCAGGCGCTGTTTGCTTGCAGGTTTTCCACTATCCCTCCAGCCAGCCGGAGCTATGATGACTACCCACCCTGTTCGGCAGATTATCGAATATTGTGACCGGGCGATTTCTGCCGGGGACTTTGATGCAGTGATGGAGCATTACACTGAAGATGCAGCACTGGTGATTAAGCCCGGTATGATTGCCCGCGGAAAATCCGATATTCGTCAGGCCTTTGGGCTGATTTCTGACTATTTTCAGGGACAGTTACAGGTCACCCAGGGGAATATGCAGGTGATTGAAGCGGGGGAAGATGCCCTGGTAATCATGGAAACTCAGTTAAAATTCCCGGGCCCGCACGGAGAACCCGTGGAAATCAGTCGTCGGGCGACCTATGTTTTTCGGAAAGAACCGGACGGACGCTGGTTATGCAGCATTGATAATTCATACGGTACGGATCTATTGGATACAGAAACAGCCTGAGTTTGTTTGGGATTGCCGTCGTCACTGAATGCTCAACCTCCATTAGCCACGACGGTCTCCTTCGGTCAGGCTGATTGTTCGTGGCGTTTAAACACCAGTTCCTGTCCGTCGCTGGCAGCACCGTCAAAAAAGTAGCCTTCACTGTCGAAAGCGGTCAGTTGTTCAGGGCTGGTCAGGCGATTCCGTATGATGTAACGGCACATCAGCCCGCGGGCTTTCTTCGCGTAGAAACTGATGACTTTAAATTTACCGTTCTTCTCATCCAGGAATACCGGTTTAATAATTTTACCGGCCAGCTGTTTTGGTTTTACGGCTTTGAAATACTCATCAGAAGCCAGGTTAATCAGTACATCATCGCCCTGGCCTGCCAGAGCTTCATTAAGCACTTTGGTCAACCGGTCTCCCCAGAAACTATAGAGATCTTTGCCTTGCGGATTCGCCAGTTTAATTCCCATTTCCAGCCGGTAGGGTTGCATTAAATCAAGCGGGCGAAGTACACCATATAATCCCGAGAGCATACGCAGGTGTTGTTGGGCGAAACTAAAATCATCGTCACTCAGGCTATCAGCCGCAAGCCCGGTATAGACATCACCTTTAAAGGCCAGAATAGCCTGACGAGCATTGTCAGGGGTAAAATCTGCCTGCCAGTCATTGAATCGCTCAGCATTCAGATGGGCCAGTTTATCACTGATACTCATCAATGAAGCCACCTGTGCCGGGGACAACTGACGGGCTACATCAATTAATTGTTGAGAATATTTTAACAGTGCTGGTTGGGTATATTTTTGGGTCGCCAGCGGGCTTTCATAATCCAGCGTTTTGGCCGGAGAGATAACCATCAACATCGTTTAATCCTTATATCTGGCCCGCGTGGGCTCACTGTTTTACCGGCAGTGTAACAAAAAAGTTGCACGGATAGATCAATCGTTGTCATTCATCCGGGCTATGGTATAAGGCAGATGGCCGGGAAAACCGGGGGCGAATGCCTGTGTTGTACAATGCGATTTCGTGATTGTTTCGCCGGGCTGGTCTTGCACCTCAGGAAGTGCGTGATATTATCCGGAGAGGATTTTTTACCCTGACAGTTCAACAGAAGAGAAGCAAACATGACGGACAAACTTACCTCACTGCGCAAGTTAACCACAGTCGTTGCCGATACGGGTGACATTGCAGCAATGAAACTGTACAAACCACAGGATGCAACCACTAACCCTTCACTGATTCTCAATGCTGCTCAGATTCCTGAATACCGTAAGCTGATTGATGAAGCTATCGAATGGGCACGTAAGCAGAGCAACGATAAAGATCAGCAGATTGCTTTCGCCTCTGACAAGCTGGCCGTAAATATCGGTCTGGAAATTCTGAAATTAATCCCTGGCCGCATTTCGACCGAAGTTGATGCTCGTCTGTCTTATGACACCGAAGCCAGTATCGCTAAAGCTCATAGCCTGATTAAACTGTATAACGATGCGGGTATCAGCAATGATCGTATTCTGATCAAACTGGCTTCCACCTGGCAGGGGATCCGCGCGGCAGAACGCCTGGAAAAAGAAGGCATCAACTGTAACCTGACACTGCTGTTCTCTTTTGCTCAGGCACGGGCTTGTGCTGAAGCGGGTGTTTTCCTGATTTCTCCGTTCGTCGGTCGTATCCTTGACTGGTACAAAGCTAATACCGACAAAAAAGAGTACGCACCTCACGAAGATCCGGGTGTAGTTTCTGTCGCTGAAATCTACAACTACTATAAACAGCACGGTTATGAAACTGTCGTTATGGGCGCAAGTTTCCGTAACACCGGCGAAATTCTTGAGCTGGCCGGTTGTGACCGTCTGACCATTTCTCCGGGACTGCTGAAAGAGCTGTCAGAAACTGACGGTGAAGTTGAGCGCAAGCTGAGCTACAGCGGTGAAGTGAAAGCCCGTCCGGAAAAAATGTCAGAAGCTGAATTCCTGTGGGAACATAACCAGGATCCAATGGCTATCGATAAACTGGCTCAGGGTATCCGTAACTTTGCTCTGGACCAGGGCAAACTGGAAAAAATGATTGCAGATCTGCTGTAATTAACCTGCCCGCAGCAGTGTTGTTGCTGCGGGATATCAGCATTCCCTTTTATTCCCCGCATTTGCTGCCATCGGCAGCCCTCAGATAAAGCGAATTATCATGACTACTTTACGTATCGGACTGGTATCCGTTTCCGACCGCGCCTCTCAGGGGGTATATCAGGATCAGGGGATACCGGCCCTCAGTGAATGGCTGTCCCGGGCGCTGATCACGCCGTTTCAGTTGGAAAGTCGGGTGATCCCGGACGAGCAAGCGTTGATAGAACAGACTCTGATCGATCTGGTCGATGAGCAACATTGTCACCTGGTGTTGACCACGGGTGGTACCGGGCCTGCTTTGCGTGATGTGACCCCGGATGCAACTCTGGCAGTGGCTGACCGTGTGATGCCTGGTTTTGGCGAGCAGATGCGCCAGATCAGCCTAAATTTTGTTCCGACGGCGATTCTGTCACGGCAGACCGGGGTTATCCGTAAGCAGGCACTTATCCTGAACCTGCCAGGTCAGCCAAAATCGATTAAAGAAACACTGGAAGGGCTAAAAGATGAGTCCGGCCAGGTCAAAGTTGCCGGTATCTTTGCGAGTGTACCCTATTGTTTACAGTTGCTGGAAGGGCCTTATATCGAAACCGAGCCACAGGTGGTAGCAGCATTTCGCCCTAAAAGTGCAAGGCGTGAGATAAACAACTAAAAATAAAGTTTTTTAAGGATAAAATTCATTGGTGCTGGTGTGGTGATTGATTGCCGATATAGTAAGAAAATATTTACAAACATCCCTTTGGCCACACCTCTGAAAAGTATATTTTATTATGGATAATCGTCCCTCAAGTCGCCTGAGCGCGCAGGACTACAAAACACTCATTCTTGCCGCGTTGGGCGGTGCCCTGGAATTTTACGATTTTATTATTTTCGTGTTCTTCGCTGCGGTTATCGGCGACCTGTTCTTCCCGGAGGATATTCCTGAATGGTTACGTCAGGTTCAGACCTTTGGTATTTTTGCTGCCGGATATCTGGCCAGGCCTCTGGGCGGGATTGTAATGGCGCATTTTGGCGATATTCTTGGGCGTAAGAAGATGTTTAGCCTGAGTATTTTGTTAATGGCACTGCCGACTCTGGCGATGGGATTATTACCTTCCTACCAGTCAATCGGTCTGGCTGCTCCGCTGTTGATGTTACTTATGCGTTTATTACAGGGGGCGGCCATTGGTGGTGAGGTACCTGGTGCCTGGGTGTTCGTTGCCGAACATGTCCCGGGCAACCGGACTGGCATTGCCTGTGGCACACTCACCGCCGGGTTAACGGTAGGCATCCTGCTGGGATCACTGGTGGCTGGCCTAATTAACCGCAGTATGTCTCCGGAGTTGGTTGCCTCCACCGGTTGGCGGCTGGCATTTCTTCTCGGTGGTGTTTTCGGTTTTGTGGCGTTGTACCTGCGTCGCTGGTTGCAGGAAACGCCGGTATTTCGCCAGATGCAGCAGCAAAAATCATTATCTGAAGCCATGCCATTGAATACGGTTATTCGTTTCCACCGTAAAAGTTTGCTGATCTCGGTACTGCTGACATGGCTGCTGTCCGCTGCTATCGTGGTGATTATTCTGATGGCTCCGGCATTAATGCAAAAAATGCATCATATTCCGGCTGCACTCAGTCTGCAGGCTAACAGTATCGCCACGGTCATGCTGTTATTAGGGTGCATTATTGCCGGCTGGCTGGTTGACCGTTTTGGTGCCGGACTTTGTTTATCCGTAGGCTGCCTGTTACTGGCCATTAGCAGTGGGCTATTTTTCCATGTTATCGCCACTCATCCACAGTATCTTATTGCTGTTTATGCACTGACCGGACTCTGCGTCGGGACTGTCGGGATAGTGCCGTATATTATGGTACGGGCTTTCCCACCAGCGGTTCGTTTCAGTGGTATTTCTTTGGCCTATAACCTCTCTTATGCATTGTTCGGTGGCCTGACTCCTGTCTTTGTGACGCTGGCATTAAGGATGACCCCACTGGCTCCTTGCGGCTACATTGTCGGGTTATGTGTGATGGGGGCGGTGACTGGTTTATATCTGCACTCGCAGACCCGTTCTACCGGCCAGGCCAGAGCCTGAATACACAGGGGGGCTCCCCCTGTGTATTTACACCTTCTTTCTCACCGTTATACGCTGGCGGGCCGAACCCATATGACATGCGTACCATGATTGACAAGCCTGCTGTCATCACGCTGCTTTTTTTTACTTTTTTTTACTCCGACCCTTGATGGTCGTCAAACTGACCCCATCTAGTTCTCATAGCGAGTTATGAGCCGAAAAAAAATATGCAATCCGGGGCTTGAATTAATCACCTGTGACCGCATTTAAGGTTCATATCCGAACGAAAACAGAATTTAAGTGGGAGATGTGTAGAGATGGGTAAAATTATTGGTATTGACCTTGGTACAACCAATTCATGTGTAGCAATTATGGATGGTGGTAAAGCACGCGTACTGGAAAATGCTGAGGGTGATCGTACAACACCTTCAATCATCGCTTACACCCAGGATGGCGAAACTCTGGTAGGCCAGCCTGCTAAACGTCAGGCCGTGACTAACCCGCAAAACACTCTGTTTGCTATCAAACGTCTGATTGGTCGTCGTTTCCAGGACGAAGAAGTTCAGCGTGACCTGAAAATTATGCCTTATAAAATCATCGGTTCTGATAACGGTGATGCATGGCTGGATGTGAAAGGTCAGAAAATGGCACCACCGCAGATCTCTGCGGAAGTGCTGAAAAAAATGAAGAAAACGGCTGAAGATTATCTGGGTGAGCCAGTGACTGAAGCGGTTATCACTGTACCTGCATACTTCAACGATGCGCAGCGTCAGGCGACTAAAGATGCCGGTCGTATCGCAGGTCTGGAAGTCAAACGTATCATCAACGAACCTACCGCTGCAGCACTGGCATACGGTATGGATAAAGGCCAGGGCAACCGTACTATTGCGGTCTATGACCTGGGAGGTGGTACTTTCGATATTTCGATCATCGAAATCGATGATGTTGATGGCGAAAAAACCTTCGAAGTTCTGGCAACCAATGGTGATACTCACCTGGGTGGTGAAGACTTCGACAGCCGTCTGATCAACTACCTGGTGGACGAGTTTAAGAAAGAGCAGGGCATTGATCTGCGCAACGATCCACTGGCAATGCAACGTCTGAAAGAAGCGGCTGAAAAAGCGAAAATCGAACTCTCTTCTGCACAGCAGACTGACGTTAACCTGCCATACGTGACTGCCGATGCGACAGGCCCTAAACACCTGAACATCAAAGTGACGCGTGCAAAACTGGAAGCACTGGTCGAAGATTTGGTGAGCCGTTCTATCGAGCCACTGAAAGTTGCTCTGAAAGATGCCGGTCTGTCAGTCTCTGACATCAATGACGTGATTCTGGTGGGCGGACAGACCCGTATGCCATTGGTTCAGACCAAAGTAAAAGAGTTCTTTGGTAAAGAACCGCGTAAAGACGTTAACCCGGATGAAGCGGTAGCTGTAGGTGCAGCGGTTCAGGGTGGTGTACTGGCTGGTGATGTTAAAGATGTTCTGTTGCTGGACGTCACTCCGCTGTCCCTGGGTATTGAAACCATGGGTGGTGTGATGACCAGTCTGATCAGCAAAAACACCACTATCCCGACCAAGCACAGCCAGGTGTTCTCTACAGCTGAAGACAATCAGTCTGCGGTAACTATCCATGTGTTGCAGGGTGAGCGTAAACGTTCATCTGATAACAAGTCACTGGGTCAGTTCAACCTGGACGGTATTCAGGCAGCGCCACGTGGTATGCCACAGATCGAAGTGACTTTTGACATCGATGCGGATGGTATCCTGCACGTGTCTGCTAAAGACAAAAACAGCGGTAAAGAGCAGAAGATTACCATTAAGGCTTCTTCCGGTCTGAACGATGAAGAAATCGAAAAAATGGTCCGTGATGCAGAACTGAATGCTGAATCTGACCGTAAATTCGAAGAACTGGTTCAGGCGCGTAACCAGGGTGACCAGGTGGTACACAGCACCCGTAAACAGTTAGAAGAAGCTGGCGATAAATTATCTGCTGAAGATAAAGCACCGATTGAGTCTGCACTGACTGCGCTGGAAACTGCGCTGAAAGCAGAAGATAAAGCCGATATCGACGCTAAAATTCAGGCGCTGGTTGAGGTGTCCGGTAAGCTGATGGAGCTGGCACAGCAGCAGGCTCAGGCGAACGGTGAAACTCAGGGTGCAGACGCTTCTGCTCAGAAAGATGACGATGTCGTCGACGCTGAATTTGAAGAAGTAAAAGACAAAAAATAATTGCCCATGACCGGGCTCAGCGGCAGGCAACTCTGTCGCTGCTAACCAGCACGGGCGTCGGAGAATATCCACGCCCGTGCGATCATGTTAAAGGCAATGAAAAATGGCGAAGAGTGATTACTACGAGGTTTTAGGCGTATCCAAATCAGCGGATGAGCGTGAAATCAAAAAAGCCTATAAACGGCTGGCAATGAAATATCACCCTGACCGTAACCCGGGCGATACCCAGGCTGAAGAGAAGTTTAAAGAAGTTAAAGAAGCCTATGAAATTCTGACAGATGAGCAGAAGCGTGCAGCTTATGACCAGTACGGCCATGCGGCGTTTGAACAGGGTGGCATGGGCGGCGGCGGATTCGGCGGTGGCTTCGGTGGTGGCGGCGCAGATTTCGGCGATATCTTCGGTGATGTATTCGGTGACATTTTTGGCGGCGGTCGTCGCCAGCGTGCTGCCCGGGGTTCCGATCTGCGTTACAACATGGAACTGACTCTTGAAGAAGCGGTTCGTGGCGTGACTAAAGAGATCCGTATTCCGACACTCCAGGAATGCGATACCTGTCATGGTAGCGGAGCGAAAGCAGGCTCCAAACCGCAAACCTGTACTACCTGCCAGGGTGCAGGTCAGGTACAAATGCGTCAGGGTTTCTTCACGGTGCAGCAACCCTGTCCGACCTGTCAGGGGCGGGGAACCATCATTAAAGATCCGTGCAACTCTTGTCACGGTCATGGTCGTGTAGAGAAAACCAAAACGCTGTCAGTAAAAATTCCGGCAGGCGTGGATACCGGAGATCGCATTCGTCTGAGTGGCGAAGGTGAAGCGGGTGAGCAGGGCGCACCAGCCGGTGATCTTTATGTACAGGTCTCGGTGAAAAAACACCCGATCTTCGAGCGTGAAGATAATAATCTCTATTGCGAAGTGCCGATTAACTTTGCTATGGCGGCTCTGGGGGGGGAGATTGAAGTGCCTACCCTGGACGGAAGGGTGAAGCTGAAAATCCCTGCCGGCACGCAAACCGATAAATTATTCCGGATGCGTGGCAAAGGTGTGAAATCGGTACGTGGCGGTTCTGTCGGCGATTTGTTGTGCCGTGTGGTCGTCGAAACACCGGTGAATCTGAGTGAGAAGCAGAAAGAGTTACTCAGTGAACTGGGTGAGACTCTGGGCGGTCCCTCAGGTGACAATAACAGTCCCCGTTCGAAAAGCTTCTTCGATGGTGTGAAGAAATTCTTTGACGATTTGACCCGATAAACTACCGGTTCAACGAAACAAGCCAGTACTCTGTTGTGCTGGCTTTTTTTTGTATATTAATCCTGGAATGTTTGGCAATCAGTCACATAACTGAGATCATTATCCAAACCGTAACAATAAACCGGAAGGATGCAGACTGATGTCAGTTTTGAAAAAAATATTCCTGAGCGAGGCGGCCGGAGGTGTGGTCTTAATCGTTGCCGCGATACTTGCCATGGTGCTGGCAAACGCCAGCTGGAGTGCGGAGGGATATCAGCATTTCCTGCATTTTACCCTGTCGGAAGGCAGCAGTGCTGATGCACATCCTCACAATACCTTGTTCTGGATTAATGATGCCCTGATGGCGCTTTTTTTTCTGCTGGTCGGGCTGGAGGTCAAACAGGAGCTGGTCAGTGGTGCGCTGGCAACCCGTCAGCAGGCTATTTTTCCGTTATTGGCCGCGCTGGGGGGAATGATTGCTCCGGCCGTAATCTTTCTGGTGGTTAACGGGCATCAGCCTGAATTTCGCAATGGTTGGGCCATTCCTACCGCCACGGATATCGCTTTTGCACTGGGTATATTGGCATTACTGGGGCACAGAGTTCCGGCGGTTCTGCGGGTGTTTCTGATGGCCCTGGCGGTGATCGATGATCTGGGGGCTATTATTATCATTGCCCTGTTCTACAGTAGCGATATCTCTCTGTTGGCGCTGGCTGCCATGGCAGTGATGGTATTGATTCTGGCACTGATGAATCGTGCCGGTGTACAAAAGCGCAGCATCTGGCTACTGGCCGGGGTTGTATTGTGGTATGCGGTACTCTCTTCAGGAATACATGCCACCATTGCCGGTGTTATCCTGGGACTCATGATGCCGGTGAAGGGGCAGGGTGAACATTCCGCTGCGATAAAACTGGCGCACAGTCTCGCCCCCTGGAGTCGCTGGCTGATCCTGCCTTTGTTTGCCTTTGCCAATGCCGGAGTCGTGCTGGATAACCTGAGTCTGTCAGATGTGATATCGCCTTTACCCTTAGGTATTATTGCAGGTTTGCTGATTGGTAAACCGCTGGGAATTTCCCTGGTCTGCTGGCTGAGTACAAAACTGGGGATTGCCAGATTTCCGGGCAAAACCGGTATTGCCGATATCGCGACCATCGGTGTGTTGTGCGGTATTGGTTTCACCATGTCGATATTTATTGCCTCACTGGCATTTGGCCTGCAGTATGCGCAGCTGGTGAATGAGGCTAAGCTGGGGATTCTTGGTGGCTCAATTCTGTCTGCTGTCGTTGGGTACGTACTCCTTCGACTACGTTATGCGGCACCATCGAACTAACAGACTGACCGGTCAGTAATCTCTGGCCGGTAGATTTCAGGTATAAAAAAACCGGCCAGAGCCGGTTCTTTTCAAAGCGACAACAATCAGGCGATTAAGCCAGTTTGTTGATCTGTGCAGTCAGATTAGCTTTATGACGTGCAGCTTTGTTTTTGTGGATCAGACCTTTAGCAGCCTGACGGTCCACGATTGGTTGCATTTCGTTAAATGCGTTCTGCGCAGCTGTTTTATCGCCAGCAGCGATTGCAGCGTATACTTTTTTGATGAAAGTACGCAGCATTGAGCGACGGCTTGCATTGTGCTTGCGACGTTTCTCAGATGTTACAGCGCGTTTCTTAGCTGATTTGATATTAGCCAAGGTCCAACTCCCAAATATGTTCTATATGGACAAATCAAAGGCCGAGGACTATGCCTTTTGCGCCTTCTTTTGTCAATGGATTTGTGCAAATAAGCGTCGTTTAAATAACAACACCCGGTTACGTAATTGATGGCGCAAGATTCTACCAGCTTCCTTGCCCTGAATACAGCTTTTCGCAACAAAATTGTCGGGAATTTACCCGGCTATAAATAAACATGAGGAAAAGCAGTAAAGAAGCACCGAAAGGGTAGGTTAACGGGTTAAATTTGTACGCCGTAAAGGGTATAATCCGGCGATTTCCAGCGATTTGAGTCGACCATGAAGTTTATCCGCGGTTTACATAATCTTTCAAAGCAGCATCAAGGCTGTGTTTTGACTATTGGTAATTTTGACGGAGTGCATCGCGGGCATCAGGCGCTACTGACGCAGCTTTGCGAAGAAGGGCGAAAACGTCATCTGCCGGTGGTGGTGATGTTGTTTGAACCACAGCCGCTGGAGTTTTTTGCTCGCGGACAGGTCCCTGCGCGACTGACAAGATTACGGGAAAAAATTCACTTTCTGGAACAGGCCGGGGTTGATACCGTACTGTGCGTCCGTTTTGACAGTGCTTTTTCGGCACTGACGGCGGATGATTTCATCCATGATATCCTGGTGGATAAACTGGATGTCCGCTTTCTGACTGTCGGTGATGATTTCCGTTTTGGCGCCGGCCGGGAAGGTGATTTCCTGTTATTACAGGAAGCCGGACGACGGTATCGCTTTGAAATTGCTAATACCCTGACATTTTGTCATGAAGGGCAGCGAGTCAGCAGTACTAAAGTCCGCGAGGCGCTGGCGGCTGATGATTTTGCTGCGGCAGAGCGATTGCTGGGGCGCCCTTATGCCATTTCCGGCAAGGTGATACATGGTGATGCTCTGGGCCGGACACTGGGCTTCCCCACCGCCAATATTCCGTTGCGACGATCTGTGGCGCCGGTGAAGGGTGTATTTGCGGTCGAAGTGCAGGGCCTTCACGGTGGTCCCTTTTATGGCGTGGCGAATATTGGTACACGACCCACGGTAAAAGGGATTCGACAGCAACTGGAAGTGAATTTACTGGACGTAAATATTAATTTATATGGCCGCCATATCTCTGTGGTATTGCGGCATAAAATACGCAATGAGCAACGATTTGCCTCGCTTGATGAACTGAAAGCGCAAATTGCTAAAGATGTGGTGACGGCCCGGGAATTTTTTGGGCTTAAAGCAACGGTGTAATAACCGAAATATGGAACCGAGAATCTGATGAGTGACTATAAATCTACCCTGAATTTACCAGAAACAGGGTTCCCGATGCGTGGCGATCTGGCCAAACGGGAACCAGCAATGCTGCAACGCTGGACCGACGATAATTTGTATGAAGTTATTCGTGCAGCCAAAAAAGGTAAAAAAACATTTATCCTGCACGATGGCCCTCCGTACGCTAATGGCAGCATTCATATTGGTCACTCAGTTAATAAGATTCTGAAAGATATTATTATTAAATCCAAAGGACTATCGGGGTTTGATGCTCCATATGTTCCGGGCTGGGACTGCCATGGATTACCTATCGAACATAAAGTTGAGCAGATGATCGGCAAGCCTGGTGAAAAGGTGACTGCTGCTGAATTCCGTGCGGCTTGTCGAGAGTATGCGGCAGAACAGATCGAAGGGCAGAAAAAAGATTTCATCCGGCTGGGTGTATTGGGTGACTGGAATCATCCTTATCTGACGATGGATTTCAAAACCGAAGCTAACATTATCCGTGCGTTAGGACGCATTATCGGTAACGGCCACTTATTGAAAGGGGCAAAACCGGTTCACTGGTGTACCGAGTGCCGCTCTGCACTGGCCGAGGCAGAAGTTGAGTATTACGATAAAACATCACCCTCTATTGATGTGATGTTTAGGGCGACAGACCCAGCCGCGGTGGCAGCTAAGTTCTCTGCAGTTTTGCCGGAAGCTCCAATATCGCTGGTGATCTGGACCACCACTCCGTGGACCATGCCTTCTAACCGGGCGATTTCTGTTAACCCTGAGTTTGAATACCAGTTAGTTCAGGCCGGTAGCAATGTGCTGATTCTGGCAAAAGAACTGACCGAAAGTGTACTGGAGCGTGCCGGGATCACAGAATGGACCGTTCTGGGGGAATGCCGCGGCGATGCGCTTGAGCTGTTGCGTTTCCATCATCCGTTCCTCGACTTTGATGTTCCGGTATTGCTGGGTGATCATGTCACTCTGGATGCTGGTACAGGTGCTGTTCATACGGCCCCGGGACATGGTCCTGAAGACTATGTCATTGGTCAAAAATATGGCATTGAAGTTGCCAACCCTGTTGGCCCGGATGGCAGCTACCTGCCAGGAACTTATCCGGGTCTGGATGGCGTTAATGTATTTAAAGCGAATGATCTGATTGTGGAACTGCTGCGTGAGAAAGGCGCACTTCTGCATGTGGAAAAATTACACCACAGCTATCCACACTGCTGGCGTCACAAAACACCTATTATCTTCCGTGCAACGCCACAATGGTTTATCAGCATGGATCAGAAAGGTCTGCGTGCTCAGTCACTCAAAGAGATCAATGATGTGCAGTGGATTCCGGACTGGGGTCAGGCTCGAATTGAATCTATGGTCGCGAATCGCCCTGACTGGTGTATTTCCCGCCAGCGTACCTGGGGTGTGCCGATGGCACTGTTTGTCCACAACCAGACTGAGGAGCTTCATCCGAATACCCTGCAACTGATGGAACAGGTTGCACTGCGTGTCGAGCAGGATGGTATTCAGGCATGGTGGGATCTGGATGCTAAAGAGTTACTGGGTGATGATGCTGAAAACTACAGCAAAGTGCCTGATACGCTGGATGTCTGGTTTGATTCCGGGTCGACCAGCTGCTCTGTCGTGGATGTGCGCCCGGAGTTTAACGGTCACAGTGCAGATATTTATCTGGAAGGCTCTGACCAGCACCGGGGCTGGTTCATGTCATCCCTGATGATCTCTACCGCTATCAAAAGCAAGGCACCTTACCGCCAGGTACTGACTCATGGTTTCACCGTGGATGGTCAGGGCCGTAAGATGTCTAAATCGATTGGTAATACTGTTAGCCCTCAGGATGTGATGGACAAACTGGGTGCGGATATTTTACGTCTGTGGGTCGCTTCTACCGACTACTCAGGTGAAATGGCGGTATCAGACGAAATTCTGAAACGTTCTGCGGATGCGTATCGCCGTATCCGTAACACCGCCCGCTTCCTGCTGGCAAACCTGAACGGATTTAATCCGGAAACTGATCTGGTGGCTGCAGAGGATATGGTGGTGCTGGATCGCTGGGCTGTCAGTTGTGCACTGGCGGCACAGCAGGATATCGTAGCCTCTTATGAGCGTTATGACTTCCACGAAGTGGTACAACGCCTGATGCAGTTCTGTTCAGTCGAGATGGGATCTTTCTATCTGGATATCATCAAAGATCGCCAGTACACCGCGAAAGCCGATAGCGTGGCACGCCGGAGTTGCCAGACGGCACTGTGGCATATTGCCGAAGCACTGGTTCGCTGGATGGCACCTGTCATGTCATTCACCGCGGATGAAATCTGGGGACACTTGTCCGGACAGCGTGAACAGTATGTGTTTACCGGTGAATGGTATCAGGGACTGTTTGGCCTTGCGGAAGACGAGGCGCTGAATAGTTCTTACTGGGAACAACTGCTGAAAGTTCGTAGTGAAGTGAATAAGGTGATAGAACAAGCCCGAGCCGATAAGCGGATTGGTGGTGCTCTGGAAGCCTCAGTGGTTCTGTACGCGGATGAGTCGTTAGCTGAAAAACTAAAAGCTCTGGGGGATGAACTGCGTTTTGTCCTGCTGACTTCGTCGGTTCAGGTTGCTGACTACCCGTCTGCGCCTGCGGATGCTGTTCAAAGTGAACATCTGAAAGGTCTGAAGGTAGTTCTGACTAAAGCTGAAGGCGAAAAATGTCCACGTTGCTGGCATTACACGACCGATGTTGGTCAGAATCCTGAACATGCTGAAATCTGTGGCCGTTGTTATACCAACGTGGCAGGTGCCGGCGAAGAGCGTAAGTTTGCCTGATGAGTAAATCATTGTGTTCAACCGGCTTACGCTGGCTTTGGGTGATGGTGCTGGTGATCGTGGTCGATTTTGCCAGCAAACAGTGGATTATGGCGAATATGCAGTTGCACGAGAGCCGTACGCTGATGCCATTTCTGAACCTGTTTTATGCGCATAACTATGGTGCGGCATTCAGTTTTCTGGCGGATAAAGGCGGGTGGCAGCGTTGGTTCTTTGCCGGAATTGCGGTGGCTATCGTTATCGCATTACTGGTGATGATGTACCGTAGTCGTGCCAGCCAGAGGCTAACGAATATTGCTTACGCTATGATTATTGGTGGGGCATTAGGTAATTTGCTCGACCGGGCTTGGCATGGTTTTGTCGTCGATTTTATTGACTTCTATGTCGGTGACTGGCATTTCGCGACCTTCAATATTGCGGACTGTGGAATTTGTATTGGTGCGGCACTGGTGGTTCTGGAAGGGTTTATCCCTTCCTCAGCTAAACAGGCTGACAAAGGGTAAGGCATGAGTAACACGCTACAGCATAACCATTCGTTTCTGGTGCATTTTACACTGACTCTGGAAGATGGATCGGTTGCCGAATCGACACGTGCAAACGGAAAACCGGCATTATTCCGACTGGGGGATGACAGTCTGTCTCCGGCCTTTGAGGCCGCTCTGGAAGGGCTGACTGCCGGGGATTCCCGTCAGTTTACCCTGGCAGCGGAAGATGCATTTGGTGCAGCTAATCCTGATTTGATTCAGTATTTTTCGCGCAGGGACTTTGCCGACGCTGGTGAGCCTCAACAGGGGGCAATAATGTTATTTACGGCGATGGATGGCAGTGAAATGCCGGGAGTTATTCGTGATGTTTCCGGTGATTCCATTACCGTGGATTTTAACCATCCACTGGCCGGACAAGTGATCACTTTTAACGTTGAGGTGCTGGAAGTTAATCCACAACCGGAGGCCGAAAATGCAGATTCTGCTCGCTAATCCGCGGGGATTTTGCGCCGGTGTTGACCGGGCGATCAGTATTGTGGAGCGGGCGCTGGAGATGTACGGCGCACCGATTTATGTCCGCCATGAGGTAGTACATAACCGCTATGTTGTGGAGAGCTTACGTGAGCGTGGGGCGATTTTTATCGAAGAGATCAGTGAAGTGCCGGATGGTGCGATTCTGATATTTTCCGCCCATGGCGTTTCTCAGGCGGTCAGGGCGGAAGCCCGTTCCCGTTCACTGACGATGCTGTTCGATGCAACCTGTCCGTTAGTTACCAAAGTGCATATGGAGGTTGCCAGGGCCAGCCGCAAAGGTGTGGAAGCAATTCTGATTGGTCATGCCGGGCATCCTGAAGTTGAAGGCACCATGGGGCAATACAATAACCCGGAAGGGGGGATGTATTTGGTGGAGTCACCTGAAGATGTGTTCAGGCTCAAAATCAAAGATGAATCTAATCTGAGCTTTATGACTCAGACCACCTTATCTGTGGATGATACCTCTGAGATTATCGATGCGTTACGTGAACGTTTTCCGGCTATTATTGGCCCGCGCAAAGATGATATCTGCTACGCCACGACTAACCGCCAGGAAGCTGTACGGCATCTTTCTGATCGTGCGGAAGTGATTCTGGTTGTTGGATCGAAGAACTCTTCTAACTCTAACCGGTTGGCGGAACTGGCACAGCGCGCCGGTAAACTGGCTAAGCTGATTGATTCTGCGGAAGATATCCGTGAGAGCTGGCTGGAAGGGGTCAGTTGTGTCGGGGTGACTGCGGGCGCTTCAGCTCCGGATATTCTGGTGCAACAGGTGATTTCCAGATTACAGGAATTTGGTGGTGAAGCCGCGATAGAACTGATTGGTCGAGAAGAAAATATTGTCTTTGAAGTGCCAAAAGAACTTCGGGTTGATATTAAAGAAGTTGAATAATCCCGTATTCCTGCAGCCGGTTCCTGTGCTGCAGGAGTTCAGCTGTTGCTGATCTGCCGTACCGGTAGCATTAATTTCTGAATACTGCCGGCTTCACGTCTCATTGTTTTTGCTGATAATATTCCCCCATCCCGCTGAAATTCTAATGATGCTTTATTTTACTGGTGCCCACTCACGAGGCTGGTTACTCTGAGCCGGCATTTTATGCACATGTACAGGAATGAATAGTTATGAAAAACATCCGAATAGGTATTGTCGGAGCCTCCGGAAGAATGGGCCGTCAGTTGATTGAAGCCACCTTGCTGGCCAGTAATGTCAGTCTTGGTGCTGTGGTGGTTCGTCAGGGATCATCTTTAGTGGGCTGTGATGCTGGTGAACTGGCGGGTATCACCAAAACCGGAGTATTGATTACTGATAATCTGCTGGCGGTGAAAGATGAATTTGATGTTCTAATCGATTTTACACGTCCGGAAGCCACACTTGAGTACCTTGAGTTCTGTCAAAACCATCAAAAAGCGATGGTGATTGGTACTACCGGGTTTAATGATGCTGGTAAGCAGGCGATCCATACAGCCAGCCAGCAGGTGCCCATTGTTTTTGCGGCTAATTTTAGCGTCGGTGTCAATCTGGTGCTTAAATTGCTGGAAAAAGCAGCAAAAGTAATGGGTGAATATAGTGATATCGAAATTACTGAAGCGCATCACCGACATAAAGTTGATGCGCCTTCAGGCACCGCGCTGGCGATGGGGGAATCAATCGCAGATGCGATGGACTGGAAACTTGCCGAACATGCAGTGTACAGCCGTGAAGGTCATACGGGTGAGCGCAAGCCACAGACCATCGGCTTTGCCACCGTGCGGGCCGGAGATATTGTTGGTGAGCATACGGCAATGTTTGCGGATATTGGGGAGCGGGTTGAAATCACTCATAAAGCTTCCAGTCGAATGACTTTTGCAAAAGGCGCGGTTAAAGCCTCTGAGTGGGTTCTCACTCGAGAAAATGGTCTTTATGACATGCGGGATGTACTTTCCTTGAATGATTTATAATGTGTTGTGATGTGAATGGCAATCAGTAACTATTTGATTGTAATGGAGGGTTTTTTATTTTCCCTCCTTATTTTTTAAATATATTCATCTCAGGTCATTTTTATAAATTTTTAGTTGTTTTTTTTATTTAACCTGTTTTTTGTCCCTTATTTGGTGTTGATTTCGGACCATTTGGTCTGAAACGTCGTTTTTTCCACTTATCTATTATGCTTCTCGTCAGGCAATCGTTTTAGTACGCTATTAATCCACCATTTATGTCGCTGTCAGTAGCTTTTTCGCTTCAGTGCGTTAAAAAAAACAATATTATTGGCTTTCAGACTGGACATAGTGCATGACGCTCATTAGAATGCGCCCAATTTGCCAAAAATCGACCTGAAAGGTGTTTTTTGGATTGATTCAGGTGCTATTCATGAATTAATATGCAGGTATAGTGACTATTTATTCCCTGGAGGAAGTTTTGACAAAGTCAGCAATCCTGGTTCTGGAAGACGGAACCGAGTTCCACGGTCGGGCCATTGGGGCATGTGGGTCGGCAGTGGGAGAGGTCGTTTTCAACACGTCAATGACCGGTTATCAAGAAATCCTTACTGATCCTTCCTATTCCCGCCAGATCGTCACTCTTACTTATCCCCATATCGGTAATGTTGGTACCAATCCCGCAGACGAAGAGTCCTCCCGGGTGCATGCTCAGGGATTAGTTATCCGCGACCTGCCTCTGATTGCCAGTAACTACCGCAGTACCGAAGACCTCTCAGCCTATCTTTCCCGCCATAACATTGTTGCAATAGCCGATATCGATACCCGTAAGTTGACCCGCTTATTACGCGAAAAAGGTGCTCAGAATGGCTGCATTATTGCCGGTGATAATCCGGATGTGGCTGTAGCACTGCAGCAGGCGAAAAGTTTCCCGGGTCTGAAGGGGATGGATCTGGCCAAAGAAGTTACCACTGATAAGACCTATGTCTGGCAGCAAGGTAGCTGGACGCTGGCGAATGAATTGCCTGCGGCAAAAGATGAAAGCGAATTGCCTTACCATGTCGTGGCTTACGACTTTGGTGCCAAACGCAATATCCTGCGTATGCTGGTTGACCGTGGGGTACGGTTGACCGTGGTTCCGGCCAAAACATCGGCGGATGAAGTTTTGAAACTGAATCCGGATGGTATTTTCTTATCGAACGGTCCCGGTGACCCGGAGCCTTGTGATTACGCGATCAGCGCAATTCAACAATTTCTGACAACGGATATTCCGGTATTTGGTATCTGCCTCGGGCATCAGCTATTAGCTCTGGCCAGTGGCGCTAAAACGATAAAAATGAAGCTGGGACATCACGGAGGAAACCACCCGGTGAAAGATCTGGACCGGAATGTCGTGATGATCACCGCGCAAAACCACGGTTTTGCCGTTGATGAACAGAATCTGCCAGAGTGTCTGCGGGTGACCCATAAATCCCTGTTCGACCATACCGTGCAGGGGATTCACCGGACAGATAAGCCCGCATTCAGTTTCCAGGGCCATCCGGAAGCCAGCCCCGGACCGCATGACGCGGCACCGTTATTCGACCACTTTATCGATTTAATTAACACTTTCCGTTCCGGTAAAAGGTAATCAGGAGCCAATAAATGCCAAAACGTACAGACATAAAATCCATCCTGATCCTTGGTGCCGGCCCGATAGTGATTGGCCAGGCGTGTGAATTCGATTACTCCGGAGCTCAGGCTTGTAAAGCCTTACGCGAAGAAGGCTATCGTGTGGTGCTGGTGAACTCAAACCCGGCTACCATCATGACTGACCCGGATATGGCGGACGCTACCTATATTGAACCTATCCACTGGGAAGTGGTGCGCAAAATTATCGAAAAAGAGCGTCCGGATGCGGTATTGCCTACCATGGGCGGTCAGACAGCTCTGAACTGTGCGCTGCAACTGGAAAAGCACGGTGTGCTGGAAGAGTTTGGCGTCACCATGATTGGTGCAACGGCAGATGCTATCGATAAAGCAGAAGATCGTCGCCGTTTTGATAAAGCCATGAAGAGCATTGGGCTCGATACCGCGCGTTCCGGTATTGCTCATACTATGGAAGAAGCTCTAAAGGTTGCAGAAGATGTCGGTTTCCCGTGCATCATTCGTCCTTCCTTTACTATGGGTGGCACCGGTGGCGGTATCGCCTATAACCGCGAAGAATTTGAAGAGATTTGTGAACGCGGGTTGGATCTCTCTCCAACCAATGAACTGCTGATTGATGAGTCGCTGATTGGCTGGAAAGAGTATGAGATGGAAGTGGTTCGTGACAAAAATGATAACTGTATCATCGTTTGTTCTATCGAAAACTTCGATGCCATGGGTATTCATACCGGTGACTCCATCACGGTTGCGCCCGCTCAGACGCTGACCGATAAAGAGTACCAAATCATGCGTAACGCTTCGATGGCGGTTCTGCGTGAAATTGGTGTGGAAACCGGTGGATCTAATGTGCAGTTCTCGGTAAATCCTGAAAATGGCCGTCTGATCGTCATCGAAATGAACCCCAGGGTTTCCCGTTCTTCGGCACTGGCTTCTAAAGCGACCGGTTTCCCGATTGCGAAAATCGCGGCCAAACTGGCAGTGGGTTATACCCTCGATGAGCTGATGAACGATATTACCGGAGGCCTGACTCCGGCGTCATTTGAACCTTCAATTGACTATGTCGTCACTAAGATTCCTCGTTTTAATTTCGAAAAATTTGCTGGTAGCAACGATCGTCTGACTACCCAGATGAAGTCCGTCGGTGAAGTGATGGCTATTGGCCGTACATTCCAGGAATCCATGCAGAAAGCATTACGAGGCCTGGAAGTCGGTGCCTGTGGTTTTGACCCGAAAGTTGATCCGGATGATGCTGAAGCATTAACCCGTATACGGCGTGAACTGAAAGATGCTGGCAGTGACCGTATCTGGTACATCGCCGATGCTTTCCGCCTGGGGATGTCCGTGGATGGTGTCTTTAATCTGACCAATGTGGATCGCTGGTTCCTGGTTCAGATTGAAGAACTGGTTCGTCTGGAAGAGCAGGTAGCACGTCAGGGACTCAATGGCCTGAACTATGATTTCCTGCGTCAGCTGAAACGTAAAGGTTTTGCCGACCAGCGTCTGGCTAAACTGGCCGGAGTGGCAGAAAGTGAAGTCCGCAAACTGCGTCAGCAATATAATCTGTATCCGGTGTATAAGCGCGTAGATACCTGTGCAGCGGAATTCGCGACCGATACTGCTTATATGTACTCAACGTATGAAGAAGAGTGTGAATCGAATCCAAACAGTGATCGTGAAAAAATCATGATTCTTGGCGGTGGCCCTAACCGTATTGGTCAGGGGATTGAGTTTGACTACTGCTGTGTACATGCTGCTTTGGCTTTGCGTGAAGATGGTTACGAAACCATTATGGTCAACTGTAACCCTGAAACCGTGTCTACCGATTACGATACTTCAGACCGCCTCTACTTCGAACCGGTGACTCTGGAAGATGTGCTGGAAATCGTCCGGATTGAGCAGCCGAAAGGTGTCATTGTGCAGTACGGTGGTCAGACACCACTGAAACTGGCTCGTGCCCTGGAAGCGGCGGGTGTTCCTGTCATAGGAACAAGCCCTGATGCCATTGACCGTGCAGAAGACCGCGAGCGATTCCAGCAAGCGGTAGAACGTCTGTCACTGAAACAACCGGCGAACTCAACCGTGACTGCGCTGGAGCAGGCGGTAGAGAAAGCAGCAACCATCGGTTATCCGTTAGTCGTACGTCCTTCTTATGTCTTGGGCGGACGCGCAATGGAAATTGTTTACGATGAAATCGACCTGAAGCGCTACTTTATGACGGCAGTTTCTGTGTCAAACGATGCTCCGGTACTGTTAGACCGTTTCCTGGATGACGCCGTAGAAGTTGATGTTGATGCAATTTGCGACGGTGAGCAGGTACTTATTGGCGGGATTATGGAACATATCGAGCAGGCGGGTGTTCACTCCGGTGATTCTGCGTGTTCTTTGCCAGCTTATACACTGAGTCAGGAGATTCAGGATGTGATGCGTGAGCAGGTGAAAAGCCTGGCCTTTGAGCTGAATGTCCGTGGGTTGATGAACGTGCAGTTTGCGGTGAAAGATGACGAAGTGTATCTGATTGAGGTTAACCCGCGTGCCGCCCGTACCGTACCTTTTGTCTCCAAAGCAACAGGAGTAGCGCTGGCGAAAGTGGCGGCCCGTGTTATGGCCGGGAAGACTCTTGCACAACAAGGTGTTACTAAAGAAGTCATCCCTCCTTATTATTCGGTCAAAGAAGTGGTATTGCCGTTTAATAAATTTCCGGGTGTTGACCCTATTCTTGGACCGGAAATGCGTTCAACAGGGGAAGTGATGGGCGTCGGGCGTACCTTTGCCGAGGCATTTTCTAAAGCAATGCTGGGTGCACAGTCCACCATGAAAAAATCCGGACGTGCACTGTTATCGGTGCGCGAAGGCGACAAGCAACGGGTGGTCGATCTGGCAGCGAAGCTGCTGAAATTTGGTTATGAGCTGGATGCGACACATGGTACTGCTGTGGTGCTGGGAGAGGCCGGAATTAATCCTCGCCTGGTGAATAAGGTACACGAAGGTAGGCCACATATTCAGGACCGTCTGAAGAACGGAGAGTATAGCTATATTGTCAATACCACTGCCGGTCGTCAGGCGATTGAAGATTCCCGCCTGATTAGACGCAGTGCACTACAATATAAAGTTCATTATGACACAACACTGAATGGTGGTTTTGCAACCGCAATGGCTTTAAACGCTGATCCGACAGAGCGGGTTATTTCAGTTCAGGAAATGCATTCTGAAATAAAAGCGTAATACTCCTCGCGTAATATAGGCGATCCTTATATCAAGGATCGCTTATCTCATAAATATTCTTGATAAAAATCGCACTTTCTACCCTATAAATATATTTGTTTTTCTGACAGGATATGTTTCGATATGCATGTTCAGACATATCCAAAAATTAGAAAGTGTTAGTTATTTTTTTGCTTTGCCTCAATACCCCGGACAAAAAAAATTTAAATTTTATTATTCATGTGGATAATCTTAATGAAGAAAAGCTGGCGTAATAAATCTGTAACCGGTGGCCTGGTGCTAATGTCGATGCTCCCTCTTGCCTCTCAGGCAGAGATCCATTTAGTTCCTCAGGTACCTGAAGATAGCGTACTGAGTCGTCTGGATTTAACTGTTGGTGGAAGTATTCGTCCTCAGTTTAACCATTCTACAGGGGTGAACGACAAATCTTATAAACGTAACGGATTCGATGGTGGCACACGTTTTCGTTTCGGGGCTAACTATCACTTCAATGATGATCTGACCTGGATCAACTACTATGAACTGGGTGTAAACGTTCCTGCGGTATTGAAGTGGGATAACCACTATCAGAAAGGTTCCCACCATACCACTCGTCGTATGCTTTACACCGGTCTGGACAGTAAAGAGTGGGGTCGCCTGACTATTGGTCAACAGAATAGTGTTTACTATGATGTCGTCGGTGCGAAAACCGACATCTGGGATGACGATATGTTAGCCCAGGGGCCAGGTAATGGTATTAACGGTGACTACGATGGTTCCTACCGTTCACGTAAAATGCTGAAGTATAAGAAATCGGTAGACCAGGTTGATGTCTATGCCGGCTTTCTGTTTGCTGATTCAAGCTACTACCCGGGCAATGGCCTGGCGTACAAACGCCAGGGTGGCGGTTCTTTAGGTGCTGACTATCATATCACCAAGGATCTGACCTGGGGTACAGCATGGAACTATACCAAAGCTTCAATGCGTGATCCTTCTACTGGTGAAGGCCATGATTACAACCAGAACCTGTTTGGTACTGCTCTGAGCTGGAATCCGGGTAACTGGGTATTGTCTGCAGGTGGAGGTTTCTATGAGAACTTCCTGCAGACTAAAAGATCTAATCTCAACGATTACTTCGCGGGTAACGCATGGGGTATCGAGTATTTCGCCGGATATAATTTCCATATTGATCAGTATGGCGTTAAGGTTATCCAACCTTACTTCATGGGTGACCGTCTGCAGTACGTTAGCGGCCGTAATTACCAGCGTATTGATAATGGCCTGGGTGTATCGTTCCAGCTACAGCACGGCTTCCGTGTTGACGTTGAGCATATGTTCACTTCCAGCACCGACAAGATTGGCGACCTGAACCTGGTTCGTCTGCGCTACGACTTCTAATCCGTAGTTAATATATAAAGGGCAGCTGATAAGCTGCCTTTTTTCATTGAGATTAATACCTCTCTGCCGGGAATAAAATACCTCATCATATCCATGGGTACTGTATTTATTCTGTGGTCTGATAAATATTATTGGGTAGTGATTGCCTGCTTTAACCAACAAAATAGCCCGTTATCCTCACTATTAATTACATTCAGCCATGATAATTTGTTGCTGGTGATTTACCAGGGGACACGATTACTCATGTGAGATTAATTAATATTAGCCAGGGTTAACTATGAATAAAATTCGCTGCGTAACACTCTCAGGATCGTTAGCAATATTATCGTTATTATTGCCATTAACTGGTCGTGCAGAAATAACATTAATTAAAACTGACCCGCAAAAAAATGATGCTCTTAGCCGGTTAAATTTTAAAGTCGGGGGTAGTATTCGTCCGCAAATAAACCACATGACCGGAGGGCAGGGTAAAAACTATAAGCGTAATGTCTTCGATGGAGGAAGCCGTTTTCGTTTCACTGCTGATTTCCGTATCACCGATGATCTGATTTGGACAAACTATTATGAACTGGGAGTGAATATTCCGGCGTTGTTGAACTGGGATAATCATCATGCTGATGGGGAAAGGAATACATTGCGCAGAATGATGTATACCGCGTTACGCAGCTCACAATGGGGTGAACTGAGTTTCGGTCAGCGCAATAGTATTTATTATGATGTGGTGGGAGCTAAAACCGATATCTGGGATTACGATATGCTCGGACAGGGGCCCGGTAACGGAATTAACGGTGATTATGATGGTTCTTACCGGCCCCGGAAGCAGTTGAGGTATCAGAACCAGTTCGGGGATGTCAGTTTATACGTTGCCTACCTGTTTTCTGATGATGATTACCTGCCGGGTAATGGCCTTCATTACAAGCGACGGAGTGGTGGTTCACTGGGCTTTAATTACAGTATTACACCGGTTCTGAACTGGGGGGTGGCATGGAACTACACTAAGGCCCGGATGAGGAACCCACAACTTCATGAAAATAAAAACGAAAATCAGAATTTGCTGGGAACTGCATTCAGCTGGCGTCCCGGGCAGTGGCGGCTGGCCGCTGGGGGAGGATGGTATCAGAACTTTGCACCCAGCCATCGTATTGATGTTAATGATTATTTTGCGGGCGATGCCTGGGGTCTGGAATATTATGCCGGATATAACATACCTGTTCAGCGTTATATTCTGCAATCAGTACAACCCTATTTTATGGGCGATCGCATGCAGTTTGTGACAGGGCGTAACTATCAGCGTAAGGACAACGGCTTAGGGATATCCTTTGCCCTCGATTATGGCTTCCAGGTCGATTATGAGTACGTCATTACCTCCGATACAGACCACCAGGCTAATATGAATCTGGTCAGGGTTTATTATAATTTTTAGCCGATGCAAAGCGGCCAGTCCCGGCGGAATACCTGAGAGTGTTAGCTGCGATCCAATTTCCTGTTTAAGCGGATGTTTTCCGTGACAGGGAAACAGACTGGCTGTGAGTTAAGCCGGGACCCGGCTCGCAAGGTAATGAAATAGTCTCAATGCCTATCGACGAAGGCAAAGCCTTTCCGTATGATGTCGCCAATTTTTCGAACGGGTTAACGTAATGATTAGTCTGATTGCTGCTATGGCAGCAGATCGTATTATTGGAATGGATAATGCCATGCCATGGAGCTTACCGGCCGATCTGGCCTGGTTTAAAAAGCATACCCTGAACAAACCCGTAATTATGGGGCGCCGTACGTTTGAATCGATAGGCAGACCCCTTCCTGGTCGTCTGAACATTGTGATCAGCCGTACCCCGGGAGAGACTACGGGCGTCACCCGGGCGACATCCCTGGAAGAAGCTATCCGGCTGGCGGGGGATGCTTCTGAGATTATGATTATCGGTGGTGGAAAAATCTATGCTCAGATGCTGGAGAAAGCTGATCGGTTGTATCTGACACATATCGATGCGGAAGTGGAAGGTGATACCCAGTTTCCTGACTACGATCCGGATCAATGGCTCCCGGTTTTCAGTGAGTTCCATGATGCTGACAGTAATAATACCCACAGTTTTTGCTTTGAAATCCTCGAACGCCGCCGTTAGTTTGTGCTTAATTCCGTTAGGGTTTCGATATATCGCAGGACCCTGACGGTGATTTTTCCTGCTGGCGTACATTATCGGCCAGAATTGACGAAGATATTTCTCCCTCCTTTATTATCTTTTTATAAAACGATCTTGTTCACAATTTTAATCTTCCCGGTAAATAAATGTGGATTAACCTGCCTGCAATGCTATTTTGAGGGAATATGGTGATCACAGTGCAATAGGAATTTTCCATAATTACCAGCCCTCACCAGCATATTTTAACTGTTTTACCAAGGCGGTGTTTTAAATCTGTAGCTGGTCGCTGTCATTGTAATTTTAGCGAGCGAATTCAAACATGACTTGCTGGTATTGGTGACCTAAGTTTAACTCTCAAAAATTAAATATATATCAGGCAATACAGGCACCAGAACAAGAAGATGAACAATTATTTTTTCCACAACAGAAGGGGGCCTGGAGAGTTCTGGCTGTTGGTGGGATATTTACAGTAAATAAGGAAATTAAACAGTAAATCAGGGAGATCAGGATGACAGGACTTGTGCAACTGGCGACGCAGATCGTCGAAGCCGTGGGTGGAAAAAACAATATCCAGACGGTGGTTCATTGTGCAACCAGATTACGTTTCAAGCTTGTATCAACACCTGCAGGTGCTGCCAGCACAATTAAGGCTCTGGAAGGGGTCATGGCCGTTGTTGAAAGTGGCGGGCAATTTCAGGTGGTGATTGGTAATCATGTGGGGGAAGTGTTCCGTGCGATAGAGGAATCTCTTGCCGGGGGCGGAGAAGTGCGGCAGGATACCGACTGCTCTGCACCATCAAAACCTGCAGCCAGTTTACTGGCGCGTTTTATCGATCTGGTTTCAGGGATATTTACCCCGGTACTGGGTGTGATGGCGGCCTCAGGGATGCTGAAGGGGTTTCTGGCATTAGCGCTGGCGCTTAATCTGTTGTCACAGGAGGGCGGCACTTATCAGATATGGTTTGCCGCCAGTGATGCCCTTTTTTACTTTTTCCCACTGGTACTGGGTTATACGGCGGGCAAGAAATTTGGCGGCTCGCCGTTCCTGACGATGGCCATCGGCGGGGCACTGGTTCATCCGGTTATTATGTCACTGAGTAACGGCAGTGATCCCTCGACAGTTGATACTTTTTTTGGCCTGCCACTCACCTTTATCAATTACAGCTCTTCGGTGATTCCGATTATTTTTGCCTCCTGGGCATGCTGCTGGCTCGAAAAACAGCTTTATCCACGCCTGCCATCCTCTATCCGTAATTTTGCCACTCCACTTTTTTGCCTGATGGTGATAGTTCCACTGACATTTCTGGTGATAGGCCCATTGTCTACCTTTCTCAGCCAGTGTCTGGCTTCGGGCTATCAATGGATCTACGACATCGCTCCATGGATTGCCGGCATTTTCCTGGGCTCAGTATGGCAGATCTGTGTGATCTTTGGTCTGCATTGGGGACTTGTTCCTGTGGCCATTAATAACCTGAGTATGCTCGGCTTTGACACAATCGTTCCATTGTTACTGCCGGCTGTGCTTGGGCAGACAGGTGCAGCTTTGGGTGTTTTCCTGGCTTGCAGAGAGCAGAAGCTGAAGATGCTGGCAGGGACATCAGTGACTGCAGGTTTGTTTGGTATTACAGAACCTGCAATCTATGGCGTGACGTTACCGCTCAGAAAACCCTTTATGATTGGTTGTATTGCCGGAGGCATCGGTGGTGGGATTGTTGGGGTGTTCCAGGCAAAAGTCTGGTCTTTTGGACTCGTCAGTGTATTTTCGTTCACACAGATGATCCCTGCTGAAGGTGTTGACCTCTCTGTCTGGGGGGCTGTGGCCGGAGCGATAAGCGCTCTGCTGCTTTCCTGCCTGTTAACGTTTTTCTTTGGGGTTCCCCGTACACCACCAGCAACAGCATAAAGATGAGAACCAACCGGCAGGTGGCACCGCAAAAAATATTCAGCGGAGACTGCCTGTCGGTGACCAGAACTACGGCCACTGTGCCGGAAGATTACAGTCACTATCTAAGGAGAGATAAATGAATTTGTTTCCGGAATCATTTCTATGGGGAGGAGCCATTGCAGCTAACCAGACGGAGGGAGCATGGCGGGAAGGTGGTAAGGGACTTTCAACTTCAGATGTACAACCGAACGGCATCTTCGGAGAAATCGATCAACGGACATCGACAGAAAGTCAGCTGAAAGATATCGCTATCGATTTTTATCATCGCTATCCGCAGGATATTGCGTTGTTTGCTGAAATGGGTTTTACCTGCCTGCGTTTATCCATAGCCTGGACGCGTATTTTTCCGCGAGGTGATGAGAGTGAACCCAATGAGGCCGGACTGGCATATTACGATAATCTGTTCACTGAGCTGGAGAAGTATAACATTCAGCCTATGGTCACCCTGTCGCACTATGAAATGCCATGGGCATTAGTTTCTGAGTACGGTGGGTGGGGTAACCGCCAGGTGATTGAGTTTTTTATACGCTATGCCAAAGTGGTTTTTACGCGCTACCGGCAGCGTGTCAGTCTGTGGCTGACATTTAACGAAATCAATATGTCACTGCATGCGCCGTTAACCGGGGTAGGTATTGCTGCAGGCAGCAGCCTTAATGAAATTTATCAGGCGATTCATCATCAGTTGGTGGCCAGTGGGCTGGCAGTTCAGGCATGTCATGAGATTATGCCTCAGGCAAAAATCGGTAACATGTTGCTGGGTGGATTGCTTTATCCATTAACCCCCAAGCCGGAGGATGTCTGGGCGACACTGAGTGAAAATCGTCACTGGCTGTTTTTTGGTGATGTACAGGTCAGAGGAGAGTATCCGGGCTACATGCAACGCTATTTTCGCGAGAATAATGTCTGTCTGGAGATAACGGATCAGGACAAAGCGGCCCTGAAGCACAGTATTGATTTTATTTCTTTCAGTTATTACATGTCTGGCTGTGCCTGTGCAGATGCCCCGGCTCATGACTCTTGCCAGGGCAATATACTGAATATGATCCCTAATCCTCATCTTGCGGCTTCAGAGTGGGGGTGGCAGATTGACCCGGTGGGGTTACGGGTATTACTGAATCTGCTGTGGGACCGATATAATAAACCCCTGTTTATTGTTGAGAATGGCCTGGGGGCCCGTGACCAACTGACAGAAGATCATCAGGTGATTGATGATTACCGGATCAGTTACCTGAACTCTCATTTACTTCAGGTTAGAGAAGCACTGGAGGACGGGGTGGAGATTATGGGCTACACCAGCTGGGGCCCTATTGACCTCGTCAGTGCATCAAAGGCCGAACTTTCAAAACGCTATGGTTTTATTTATGTTGATCGAAATGATGACGGAGAGGGCAGTTTACAACGTTATCGTAAGAAGAGTTTTGGCTGGTATCAGTCAGTGATTGCCAGCAGAGGGGCCGTACTTAAGTAGAGGTGTTTACGTTAGCCCTACAACGTGCTGTAGGGCTGACATGTTATCGAATCAGTTCTTTTTGCGTTGCAGTGACGGCTGGCGAAAATATTTGTTATCCTCCCAGCGTAACATTGTCAGGCTGCCACCCCAGCAGCAGCCAGTATCCAGCCCGATGATTCCATCCGGAGTTCCTTTGCCTTCCAGTGATGCCCAGTGACCGAAAACAATAGTGTAGTTATCGCGCACCGGACCGTTAAGCATAAACCAGGGTTTTAGCGGAGGTATGGCTTTTTCCGGAGTGTCCTTACAAATCATATCCAACTGACCGTTAGGGAAGCAGTAGCGCATTCGGGTGAATGCGTTAGCACTGAATCTCAGTCGGGATAAACCGCTGAGTTCAGGAGACCAGTTATTAGGCATATCGCCGTACATCGCATCAAGGAATAACGGATAACTTCCGCTGGAGAGAATAGCCTCCAGTTCTCTGGCGCAGACAATTGCTGTTTCAAGGTCCCACTGAGGAGTGATACCGGCATGGGCCATGACCAGTTTCTTCTCTTCATCGACCTGCAGCAAAGGTTGACGACGCAGCCAGTTGATCAGACTGTCGCAGTCTTCTGCTGCCAGTAAGGCAGCAAGATTATCTTTGGGTTTATTGCGGCTGATTCCGGCGTAGACTGCGAGAAGATGCAAATCGTGGTTACCAAGAACCAGACGAACCGAATCGCCCAGCGATTTCACTTTACGTAATACCGCCAGAGAATCGGACCCGCGAGCCACCAGATCACCGGTCAGCCAGAGTTCATCGGTTGACGGGTCAAAATTGACCTTTTTCAGCAACGCAGTAAATTCAGCGTAACAACCGTGAATATCACCAATCAGATAGGTACTCATGAAAATCCTGTCAACGTAAAACAGCCGTCCTGAAGACAGGCTGACGATGTGGTTCTTAATGGAGCTGGGCAGAGACTGCCAGACGAAATACAGGAATAGGGGTATGGAACTGCTCGCCGTGTTCATCCTGCATAATATAATGTCCCTGCATGGTGCCGATAGGGGTTTCCAGAACAGCACCACTGGTGTATTGGTATTCACCACCAGGTGCAATCACGGGTTGCTCCCCGACCACACCTTCTCCACGAACTTCGGTTTCACTGCCATTACCATTAGTAATCAGCCAGTAGCGTTCAAGCAACCGGACAGTGTCATGCCCCAGATTACGTATAGTAATAGTATAGGCAAACACATAACGTTCGGCTTCCGGTTGAGACTGTGAAGCTACGTAAAACGTCTGTACATGGACATAAACGCGTCTGGACCCACTCATGGTTTAGCTCTCCTGAGGTTGCTCCGGATGTTCAGTCAGCCAGTGTGCCAACTGGCAGTATTGGGCAATAGTCACATTCTCTGCACGCAGATTATTATCAATACCTAAATCGGCCATCACAGCTTCAGGAAACAGGTGTCCCAGGCTGTTACGCAGAGTTTTACGGCGCTTCCCAAATGCCTCAGTAGTAATGCGGCTCAGCACTTTGACGTTGACTGCCGGATAAGGTGACTGAGTATGCGGAATCAGTCGGACTACCGCAGAATCGACTTTAGGCGGGGGCGTAAAAGAATGTGGCGGAACTTCCAGGACAGGAATCACCTGACAGTAATATTGCGCCATCACGGTTAAACGACCATAAGCTTTACTTCCCGGACCGGCGACCAGACGATTAACTACCTCTTTCTGCAGCATAAAGTGCATATCTTTAATGGCACCATGGTAGCTGAACAGGTGGAACATCAGTGGGGTAGAGATATTGTAAGGTAAATTCCCAAACACCCGCAGTGGCTGCCCCCGTTCTGCTGATAACTCAGCAAAATTGAAGGTCATAGCATCCTGCTGGAAAATCGTCAGTTTTGGACCGAGGAATGGGTGCGTCTGTAAACGAGCCGCCAGGTCGCGGTCGAGTTCGATCACCGTTAATGCATCCAACTGTTCTCCAACGGGTTCAGTCAGAGCACCGAGTCCGGGGCCGATTTCAACCATCGCATCACTTTTTTGCGGGTGAATAGCTGAGACAATACTGTCTATAATATATTGATCGTTAAGGAAGTTTTGCCCGAAACGTTTACGGGCGTAATGCCCCTGATGGACGCGATTATTCATTACTGCTCTTAATCATATTTAGGGCGAGGTTAATCGCCGTAATAAAGCTTCCCGGATCTGCCTGGCCATGGCCGGCTAACTCAAGTGCTGTTCCGTGGTCAACAGAAGTCCGGATAAATGGCAGGCCGAGGGTAATATTCACCGCCCGGCCAAAACCCTGATATTTTAACACGGGTAAGCCCTGATCGTGATACATCGCTAGCACTGCGTCAGCGTTTTGCAGGTACTTCGGCTGAAACAGGGTATCGGCAGGTAGAGGTCCGAGAAGGGTGATCCCCTGCTGTCGGAGTTCTTCCAGTGCCGGTTCAATCACATCGATTTCTTCGTGGCCCATATGGCCACCTTCACCTGCGTGTGGATTCAGCCCGCAAACCAAAATGGTTGGGCTGGCAATATGAAATTTATGCTGCAAATCGTGATGAAGGATAGTGATAACCTCATGCAGATTCTCCCGGGTAATTGCCGCAGAGACATCTTTCAGAGGCAGGTGAGTCGTGGCAAGCGCTACACGTAATTCTGTGGTTGCCAGCATCATTACCACCTTTTCACAACCCGCCCTGTCTGCGAAAAACTCAGTATGTCCTGTGAACGGGATACCTGCATCGTTAATGATACCTTTATGTACCGGACCGGTGACCAGTGCGGAAAATTCACCTTTCAGGCAATCATCACAGGCTGTTGCCAGGGTTCTTAGTACATAATCGCTATTGTCGACAGAAAGCTGTCCGGCAATAGCATGAGTATTCAGAGGTACCGGCAACAAGGTTAAACTCCCGGCTTGCTGGGGTTGTGCCGGGGAATCAGGCTGATAATCTCTCAGCGTCAGTGGCAGACCCAGTTGTGCAGCCCTGTCTAGCAAAAGCTGTCTGTCGGCGCACACAACTAATTCGGCCGGCCATTGCTGGCCGGCCAGGAGTACAGCCAAATCAGGACCAATCCCGGCAGGCTCGCCGGGAGTGATCACTATTCTTGGTATGTCAGCCATTGTTATCCAAAATCTTCACATAAGCTTCAGCACGTTGTTCCTGCATCCAGGTCTGTGCTTCTTCTGCAAACTTACGGTTAAACAACATCCGGTAGGCCCGGTCTTTACCCGCATCTTCAGTCCTGTCTACCTGACGGGTATCCATCAGTTGAATTAAATGCCAGCCAAAAGATGAACGCACAGGTTGGCTGATTTGGCCTTTATTCAGACGCATAACTGCATCACGGAAGGCAGGGTCATAAATGTTCGGAGAGGCCCAGCCCAGATCACCACCCTGATTGGCTGAACCCGGATCTTCAGAGTACTGTCTTGCTGCCTGAGCAAAAGTTATTTTACCGCTACGGATGTCAGCAGCAATCTGCTCTATCTTGGCGCGTGCCTGCTGGTCAGACATAATTGGCGATACTTTAATCAGTATATGGCGGGCATGGACTTCGGTTACTGAAACATTTTGAGATTCGCCACGCACATCATTCACTTTCAGAATGTGGAAACCGACACCTGAGCGGATTGGACCAACGATATCCCCTTTATGAGCAGTGCTCAGTGCCTGGCTAAACAGGCTTGGCAGCTCTTCAATTTTCCCCCAACCCATATTGCCGCCTTTCAGCGCCTGAGGGTCAGCAGAGTAAGTGACGGCCATTTTACCAAAATCAGCACCTTTCTTCAGTTCACCCACCAGCTTTTTAGCCAGGGTTTCTTCATCATCCACTTGCTGCTGAGTAGGATTTTCTGGCAGAGGCAGCAGGATCATACTCAGGTTCAGTTCGGTGCCTGGTACGTTCTGGTTTGCTATCTGTTTTGCCAGGTTATCGACTTCCTGAGGAAGAATAGTCACTCGGCTTCTTACTTCATTGTTACGAACCGTAGAGATCAGCATTTCCTTACGGATCTGATTACGATAGGTTGCATAGTTAACCCCATCATAGCTCAGTCGGCTGCGCAACTGATCCATGCTCATATGGTTCTGTGCAGCAATATTCTGAATAGCCTGATCCAGTTCCTGGTCACTTATCTGAATTCCGGCACGCTGACCGATCTGAGTGATGATACTGTCCATGATTTCACGCTCGAGGATCTGATGGCGTAATGTCTGATCGTCAGGCAATTGCTGGCCGGCCTCTTTAGCCTGAGTCTTCACCGTGCTCATCATGTCATCGACGTCACTTTCTAACACCACACTGTTGTTCACAATCGCAGCGACTTTATCAATCATCTGTGGTGCTGCAATAGCAGTAGTAGCGTTCATCGCTACACACAGAATCAGCATTCTCCAGTTCTTCATACTTTATCCATCGTTGTTACCGCTTTGCGGAATTTACCGGCTAAACATTTATACATTACAACATCAAAAAGCAGGCTGATAAGGGATAATTCCCTGATTCAGCATTTGAGCTGTTCCCAGAGTGTAGTTTGAACTCAGGCCCCGGAACTCTATGTTGAATGAAATTGAGTTGTCATATTTACTTGTATCATTTTCCCAGCCGTTGATTTTACGCTCATATCCGAAACGGATAGCGTAACAACAAGAGCTGTACTGAACGCCTAACATTTGGTCTGCCGGTTTACTATTACGGGTATCATAATAGTAAGCACCCACGATGGACCATGCATCCGCAATCGGCCAGCTTGCCGTTGCCCCGACCTGTGAAATCCCGTTTTTATAAATCGGGTTGTCCAGCAGTGATGCATCATTCAGCGCCTGCGCCACATATTGCGGGCTGCTGTAACGATAGCTCAGCTGTACCATACGATCGGCATCACGACGATATTCCAGAATCGCATTGCCCTGGGCTATGTTATCCAGTTTTGTATCATATTGCAGGCCGCCACGGACACCCCAGTAATCACTGATTTTCCAGTAAGTATCACCGGCCCAGGTCAGGCTTCCACGGTCATTATTATCGTCAAGTTCATCACTCCCGGTGCGGGCAGGTGTAAACGAATAGATTTGACCTACAGAAACATTAAAACGTTCAACCAGATTGTTATCATAAATTCGGGTTGTCACCCCGGAGGCGACCTGGTTCGCTGAAGAGATACGATCCAGTCCACTGTATGTACGATCACGGAACAGCCCGGTATAGTCGGTCTGTAGCAATGTTGAATCGTAAGGATAGATATTACTCTGGTTACGGTATGGCACATACAGGTACTGAACGCGGGGTTCCAGCGTCTGGGTATAGCCAGGCGACCAGTCCATATCACGATCGAACACCATTTTTCCATCCACTTTAAACTGTGGCATGGTGCGGTTAACCGAGTTTTTCAGCCGATATCGGTCTGCAGAGCTGTCAATGGACCCATTGTTATAGTTTTCAATGTTATCCTGCTGATAGTGGGTCGCCAGTAATTTAGCTTCAGTATCCAGGCTGGCCCAGCCATTGGACAGCGGCAAATCCAGGGTCGGTTCAATATGTAACCGGTCTGCCCGCGGATAATTCGGGTTAGTGTTGGTAAACCGGGCAAACTGGCCATAAACATGGGCATCAAAAGGACCGATATCATTCTGGTAAACATTCACATCCAGCTGAGGCAGCACACGATAAATACTGGTAGTGGTATGTGAGAATGTCTGGAAGTCTTTACTCGACAGAGTTGCATCCCAGTTAGTATCGGCATAACCGATACTGAATTTCTGGTTCGCATAACCGTCTGTCGAACTGTAGTATCTTGAGGCCAGATCGTTGAAATAGTAACTGTCACTGACTTTGCTATAGTCTGCGTTGAAGCGCCAGTGTTGGTCATAGACCCCGGTATGCCGCCAGTAGAACAGCCAACGGTCTGAACTGTCATCTGCAGCGATGTCGCGGGCAGCTTTGTCTTTATTGTACTGGCTGTCAGACGGAAGGTAATCCAGTTCCATCAAACCACTACCAAATTCAGACAGATAACGAAATTCGTTTTGCAGTTGCAGGCCGCGTTTACTCATGTAGTGCGGAGTAATGGTCGCATCCATCTGCGGCGCAATATTCCAGTAATAAGGCAGCATGAATTCGAAGCCATTATCATTACCGTATTTTGCGTTGGGGATCAGGAAACCGGAACGACGACGATCACCGATCGGAAGCTGCAGGTATGGGCTGTAGAAAATCGGCACCGAACCCACTTTAAAACGGGCATTCCAGATTTCGGCGACCTGCTCCTGGCGGTCTTCAATAATCTCAGAACCGGTGACACTCCAGCTGTTGTCTCCGGGTAAACAGGAAGTAAAGCTACCGTTTTCCAGGATGGTGTAACGGTTATTACCCCGTAACTTCATCTGGTCAGCAGAACCACGACCCTGGCGGCCAACCATCTGATAATCGCCGTTCCAGACATTAGTATCTTTGGTATTCAGATTGGACCACGCTTTCGGCCCGTTAAGAATTACCTGATTATCATCATAATGCACGTTTCCCAATGCATCGACGGTACGTGTCGGTGTACTCTGCCCGGATTGCTGGCGCTGATGAAGCTGGATTTCATCGGCCTGGAGCTGGCCATTACCCTGGTTTACACTGACTTTGCCGGTAAATACCGAATCGTCAGGGTAAGTCCCTTTGGCGGAATCAGAATGAATAGTGACCGGTTGCTCATTCGGCGTACCGCTGGTTAAAGGACGGTTATAAGAGGGTACGCCCAGCATACATTGCGACATCAGATCATCGGCAAGGCTGTGCTGGCTGTAGAGCGCTGCACCAATCATCGTGGCCAGCAAGGTTGGTAATCTTTTATTCATACGTAGTATTAGGGATTCCGTAAAAACTGGCATCATGCCGACAATCAGACGGAGACTAACTTACCGCATAATGGCGCTGGTGTTAATCCTGATCTCTTCGGTTTGCGGATAGGCGGTTAACCAAATGACAGGTATGATAATGCAAATTTCGGCCGTAAGCATGGCGAATTGAGGAGTTTATGCGCTATTGGGGTAAAGTAATTGGATTAGCAGTGGGTATTTTCTCCGGAGCAGGCTTTTGGGGCATTGTTCTGGGACTAATGATAGGCCACGCTATCGACAAAGTTCGTATCGGAAGCGGACAAGGATATTTTTCTGATAACCAGTCACGGCAGAATCTGTTCTTCCGTACCACTTTTCAGGTCATGGGGCATCTGACCAAGTCTAAAGGGCGGGTGACCGAGGCAGATATTCAGATTGCGTCAGCATTTATGGAACGGATGCAGCTACATGGCGAGTCCCGTCGATCCGCCCAGCAGTCCTTCCGCGAAGGTAAAGACAGCCATTATCCGTTGCGTGAGAAACTGCGGGAATTTCGCAGCGCTTGCTTTGGACGCTTTGATCTTATCCGGATGTTTCTGGAAATTCAGGTACAGGCCGCTTTTGCCGATGGCGTGCTGCACCCGAATGAGCGCCAGGTCCTGTATGTGATTGCAGAAGAGCTTGGGATCTCCAGGATACAATTCGATCAATTTCTGCGGATGATGGCCGGGGGGGAGCAATTTTCGGGGGCTGGTGGACAGTATCAGGGCAACTATCAGCAACCACAGCGCGGCCCGACCCTGGAAGATGCCTGCAGTGTGCTGGGGGTGAACCCGGGGGACGACAGCACCACCATTAAACGGGCTTACCGGAAACTGATGTCGGAACATCATCCGGACAAACTGGTGGCGAAAGGCTTGCCTCCGGAGATGATGGAAATGGCGAAACAGAAAACCCAAAAAATACAGTCTGCTTACGATCTGATTCGTAAGGAAAAAGGGTTTAAATAATCCGGCGCCCGGACATTACCACGACAGGGTAATGTCCGTCGGTTTGAGGGTGGATTTTCAGAAATCCGCCGGCTGGCGAAATGTCATGGGTGTGCCGTAATGCGGGTGGGTAATGGTCAGTGATTCTGCATGCAACAACAGACGATCTGCCAGTGCTTTGGCTTCCGGATGCGCGTAGAAACCATCCCCGAGAATCGGATGGCCAAGCGCCAGCATATGTACCCGCAACTGATGAGAACGGCCAGTTACCGGCTTTAACTCAACTCTGCAACTTAAGTCATCGTAGTTTTCGAGTATCCGCCATTCGGTCTGAGCCGCTTTACCGGTTTCAAAGCATACCTTTTGTTTAGGCCGGTTCGGCCAGTCGCAAATTAACGGCAGGTCGACCAGACCTTCGTCTTTTTCCGGGTGTCCCCAGATCCTTGCGATATAGGTCTTCTTCGGTTCACGTTCCCGAAACTGTCGTTTCAGCTCGCGTTCAGCCGCTTTGGTTAATGCCACCACAATAATACCGCTGGTTGCCATATCCAGCCGATGCACTGACTGTGCGCCGGGATAATCGCGCAGAATCCGCAACATCACACTATCCTGATGTTCAGGCAGGCGACCCGGTACGGATAACAGCCCGCTGGGTTTGTTAACCACCATGATATGGCTGTCCTGATACAGAATATGCAGCCAGGGTTCGGTAGGGGGATTATAAGCTTCCATTGGGTATCCATCGGGGGGATTTCCCCCCCGTTTGCGGTTACTGATGTGTGACAACAATCAGCCGTAAAGCATCCAGTCGCCAGTTGGCCTGTGCAAGGCTTTCGGTGACTTCACTGCGATTAGTTTCCAGTGCTTCAACTTCATCATCACGGATATTCGGGTTAACAGCCTGTAACGCACGCAGACGGTCCAGTTCAGCGCCCAGCGTTTCATCCGCCTGGCGCCGGGCCTGTTCAATTACGGCCTGTGCATCACTGACTACCAGTTCTTCCCCCAGGGTCAGAATCTGGTAAACATCCTGTTGGACCGCATTGACCAGTTTACTGCCGGTATGACGATTGACTGCGGTCAACTGGCGGTTAAAGCTTTCGAATTCCACTTTGGCTGCCAGATTATTGCCTGCTTTATCCAGCAACAGACGTAATGGCGTCGGTGGCAGAAAGCGAGTGAGCTGCAGATGTTTCGGCGCCTGTGCTTCAACAACATACATCAGTTCCACCAGCAGGGTACCTACCGGTAAGGCTTTATTTTTCAGTAACGAAATAGCGCTGCTTCCAGTGTCACCTGAAAGAATGAGATCCAGTCCGTTACGGATTAACGGGTGTTCCCAGGTAATAAACTGGGTATCCTCACGGGATAATGCCTGCTCACGGTTAAAAGTGATGGTGCAACCATCTTCCGGTAATCCCGGGAAGTCAGGTACCAGCATATGGTCTGAGGGCGTAAGAACAATCAGGTTGTCACTGCGGTCATCCTGGTTGATACCGACAATATCAAACAGATTCAGTGCAAAGTTGACCAGTTCAGTATCATTATCCTGGGCGGCTATCTCATCTGCCAACTGGGCAGCCTGTTCACCACCGTTGGAGTTCAGTTCCAGCAAGCGGTCACGACCTTGTTCCAGTTGCGATTTCAACGTGTCATGTTGCTGCCGGCTATCGGCGATAAATTCATCCAGCCCCGAGGTGTCTTCTGGCGAGGCCAGATATTTCAGTAACTGTGGGTGTACTTCGTCATAGACCGTACGACCGGTAGGGCAGGTATGCTCAAAGGCATCCAGACCTTCATGGAACCAACGTAGCAACACGGCCTGAGCCGTATTTTCCAGCCAGGGGACCAGAATCTGAATATCGTTCTGCTGACCGATACGATCCAGACGACCAATTCGTTGTTCCAGCAGGTCCGGGTTGAACGGCAGGTCAAACATCACCAGCCGGCTGGCAAACTGGAAGTTACGACCTTCAGAACCAATCTCCGAACACAGCAGGACCTGCGCACCCTCTTCGCGCGAGGCAAAAAACGCTGAGGCTTTATCCCGTTCTATAATCGATAAACCTTCATGGAACACTGCTGCGCGGATACCTTCACGTTCACGCAAATATTGTTCCAGTTGGAGCGCCGTTGCGGCTTTCGCACAGATTACCAGCACTTTCTCTTTACGGTTTTCCAGTAAGTAATTGCTCAGCCACTCAACTCGCGGATCAAATGCCCACCAGGTCCCGCTTTCACCTTCAAATTCCTGATAAATTTGTTCCGGATAGAGCATATCCCGCGCGCGTTCTTCGGCACTCTTACGGCTACCCATAATGCCGGATACCTTGATAGCCGTCTGGTATTGTGAAGGTAATGGCAGGCGGAATTGTTGCAACTGTCGTTCCGGAAAACCTTTGACACCCTGACGGGTATTACGGAACAGAACGCGGCTGGTACCGTGGCGGTCCATCAGTAGTGATACCAGTTTCCTGCGAGCTTCGAGCCGGTTCTCATCGCGGCTGTTAGCTTTCTCAATCAGCGGACCAATGTCCTGATCGCTGATCAAATTATTAATCATCGCGACTTCGTCGGCAGAAACCGGATGCCCGGCGAGCAACGAGGTGACAGCATCAGCGACCGGTTGATATTGCTGCTGTTCTGCAACAAATTGCGGGTAATCATGAAAACGGTTGGGATCCAGCAACCGCAGGCGGGCAAAGTGGCTTTCCATACCCAACTGCTCAGGGGTTGCTGTCAGCAGCAGAACCCCCGGGATATTTTCAGCCAGTTTTTCAACCACCAGATATTCACGACCCGCCTTGCCTTCGTTCCAGGACAGGTGATGGGCTTCATCGACCACCAACAAATCCCATTCAGCTTCAGTCATTGCTTCCAGGCGCTGCTTATTTTTACAGGCGAAATCGAGTGAGCAAATGACCAGTTGTTCGGTGTAAAACGGATTGCTGGTGTCAAACTGGGCTTCGGTATAGCGTTCATCATCAAACAGCGCAAAACGCAGATTAAAGCGGCGTAGCATCTCCACCAGCCACTGATGTTGCAGTGTTTCCGGAACAATAATCAGTACACGTTCAGCACGGCCAGCCAGCAATTGTTGCTGGATAATCATCCCGGCTTCAATGGTTTTCCCCAGTCCAACTTCATCCGCCAGTAATACCCGGGGAGCGTGCCGGCGACCGACATCATGAGCGATATGCAACTGATGTGGGATCAGATTAGTACGCATACCACGCAAGCCGCTTACTGGCAGGCGATACTGAGCACTCTGATATTTACGGGCACGAAAACGCAGAGCAAAACGGTCCATGCGGTCGAGCTGACCGGCAAACAATCTATCCTGAGGTTTACTGAATACCAGTTTACTATCGAGCATGACTTCCCGCAGGCTCACACCGGTTTCCAGCGTATCAGTCCGCACTCCGGTATAAGTCATGACTCCGTCATTATCCGTGACGCTTTCTACGGTAAGCTGCCAGCCTTCGTGGCTGGTAATAGTATCGCCCGGGTTAAAAATGACACGGGTAATCGGAGAATCATTGCGGGCATAAAGTCTGTTTTCGCCAGTAGCCGGAAAAAGTAAAGTGACCATACGTGCATCGATAGCGACGACCGTCCCCAGTCCAAGTTCACTTTCTGTATCACTAATCCAGCGCTGACCAAGTGTAAAAGGCATAAATAATGAGCTCGATTCTCTTAACATGTAAAAAGATATTCATGCTCTGCGGGCAATAGCATGTTGACCAGACAAGAGGTCTGGTAAATACATGCAGAGCAATGAAATTCAGGGAGGGCGCTATGTTACTGGAAGGCGAGCCATTCGTCACCTATCAAAACAGTCCCAGTTGCCCGGTAATCAGTGTGGCAAAATTTCCGTCGACAAATCCAAGAATGCCATCGGCAATAGGTTCCAGCTGTCGGCTGAGGTAGTGGTCATAATCCAGTGGCGCAGTTCGGGCGTTCAGGGGTTCCGGGCCGCGGGTGGTGATGACATAATGAATCGTCCCGCCTTTCTGGTAACGCAAGGGCTGGCCGTCTTTACGGTGCTGCTCATCTGCCAGCAGGGCTGCGCGGGCATGTGGCGGGATATTGCGCTGATAGTCGCCCAGCGGCCTGCGCAGACGCTTGCTGTAAACCAGCTGATCATCCAGTTCTCCCGCCATCAACTGTGCGACAGTATCCCGCACATATTGTTGCCAGGGCTGGCGGCGAAAGATTAAATCGTACAGTGTCTGCTGAAACTTTCGGGCCAGCGGGGTCCAGTCGGTCCGTACCGTTTCCAGACCTTTGAAAATGATCTGTGATTTGCCCTGCTGGCTGACCAGTCCGGCATAGCGTTTTTTGCTGCCTTGTTCTGCACCACGAATCGTAGGCATCAGGAAACGGCTGTAATGATTCTCATACTCCAGCTCCAGAGCACTGACCAGATTGAACTGTTGAACCAGTTGCTGTTGCCACCAGGCGTTCACGCCGTCTGCCAGTCCCCTGCCAATCTCTGCGGCCTGCTGTTCGCTGTGGGCAGTTTTCAGCCAGACAAACGTAGAGTCAGTATCACCATAGATAACCTCGTAACCTTGCTGTTCGATAAAATCACGGGTTTTCTGCATGATTTCATGCCCACGCAGAGTAATTGATGAAGCCAGCCGTGGATCAAAGAAACGGCAGGCCGGTGTCCCCAGTACGCCGTAAAAGGAGTTCATAATAATTTTTAACGCCTGGGACAGGGGCTGATTTTTCTGTTTTTTGGCCAGTTCGCGGTTTTGCCAGATCTGACTGATGATTCCGGGCAGGCAATGCACTGTGCGGGAAAAACGGGCTCCGAGAAAGCCGGGGACCGGGTCAGGATCGGCAGGGTTGCCCATACCTTCCGCCAGTCCTACAGGATCTATCATGAAGGTACGAATGATAGAGGGATAAAGGCTTTTAAAATCAAGTACCAACACCGAATCATATAATCCGGGTCGTGAGTCCATGACATATCCCCCCGGGCTGGCGGCAGGGGCAACTTCACCCAAATTGGGAGCGACAAAGCCGGAACGATGCATCCGCGGGATATACAAATGGCCAAAAGAGGCCACCGAACCGCCATGACGATCGGCCTGAAGTCCGTTGACACTGCTTCTTTCCAGCAGAAAGGGCATCAGACTGGTTTCATGAAATATTCGGGTCACCAGTTCACAGTCGCGCAGGTTGTAACGGGCCAGGGCACTCTTATTAGTGGCAAAGTTACGGTTTATTTCCCCCATTCGCTGATCAGGATCTTCGGTAAGTTTGCCTTCCCCGAGCAACTCACGTGATACATTTTCCAGGCTGAAAGAGCTAAATTCCCGGAATGACGATTTAAGCGCTTCAATACCATCGATAATCAACCGGCCAGCGGCCTGTGCCATAAAAACGCCGGGTTTGAATCCGTGTTCACGCCATTCCAGAGGAGTGCCTCCACGACCGGCGCGCAGAGGGATGTGATAACGGTCGGCATGTTTTTGCAGAACCCGTAAATCAAACTGGATCAGATTCCAGCCGATGATGACATCCGGATCGTGGTCAATAAACCACTGATTAAGCATCTCCAGTAACTGCTGAGGGCTGGCCGCGTAATCCAGTTGAAAATCGACCTGCTGATTTTCCTCTGTCGGATCTCCCAGCATCATGACCTGCCGCTGACCGCAGCCTTCAATGCCAATACAGTACAGTTCCCCGTATTCGCTGGTTTCGATATCGAGCGACATCCACTTCAGCGTTGGTCGGTAATCGGGATGTGGCTTCAGTCGGGCATTATCGATGAGTATGCCTTCCTGCTGACCACTGAACCATACCGGCGCGGTGATAAATCGTTCCATCAAAAAACGTTCCGCCGGCCGGATATCGGCTTCATACACCGGGATTCCCTGTTCACGGAGCACTTTTTCCAGCCGTTGCAGTTGCCGGTACTGACGGCAGTAAATACCTGACTGAGGCTGCTGATGAAAATCCCGCAACTGCAATGGCAGCAAACGAATATTTCTTTCACCGGCTAACAGCTTCGTCGCTTGATTTGTCGCAGATTGCGGGATGAAAGCTACCGCCTCCTGCGGGGGCACCCGGACCTGCACTGGCCCCTGATCGGTTGCCAGCCAGAAAGTGAGTTCGATGCCGCGGGGGGTATCCCGCCAGTGACGGGTGAGCAGGAAGCCTGGTTGGGGATTATTCACGGGATCTCCGGAGTTTCAGTCATTGCAGTATAACATACCTGTCGAAGGGGACCGTTATTCCCTGCCGGGCACAGTCTGGTATCTGGTTTGGTATTAGTTTGTATTAAACCTCACACATTGCTTGACGTCTGTGCACTTGCTCTGGACAATCCAGGCTCAGTTTACGTGAGGAATGCTTATGGAAGTCTGGATCCAACACCTTCTGACTCAGTCACTGGATTGGGCTTTGTTTGCGGTCGCCGTGGTGACTTTTTTTGAGTCACTGGCGCTGGTGGGGTTGATCCTCCCGGGGACGGTGCTGATGGCGAGTCTGGGCGCACTGATTGGCAGTGGAAAAATTGGTTTATATCCGGCATGGGGGGCAGGGCTGGCAGGGTGTCTGCTGGGTGACTGGCTTTCATTTTATATTGGCTGGCGTTTCCAGGGTCCTTTACACCGTTGGAAATATTTACAAAAACATCGCAGTTTACTGGACAAAACTGAGCATGCGCTGAATGAACACAGTGTGGCAACAATTCTGATTGGCCGCTTTGTAGGACCGACCCGCCCATTGATTCCTCTGCTGGCAGGTATGCTGGAACTACCCGTGAAGAAGTTTCTGCCGCCGAACATTATTGGCTGTATTTTGTGGCCACCCGTCTATCTGTTACCCGGCATTCTGGCAGGGGTAGTGATTGACGCGCCACATAATGCACAATCCAGCCTGTTTAAGTGGCTGTTACTGGCAGAAGCCGTGGCTCTGTGGCTGGCTGTCTGGACCGGATGGCGTTGGTTACGCGGCACCAAAAAGCAGGACTGGGCCAGCAAGCTGTTGCCGGCTGCCCGTCTGCGTTGGCTCGCGCCGTTACTGATTATTCTGGCCATTGCCGGGCTGGTGGGTTTACAGTTTGATCCGATGATGCCGCACTTTCGTCAGCTGTTATGGCGGGTATTTATCGCCTGACGACTTCGGATGATGCCAGTCAGCTCTGCATCCGCCACCTCTCCGTTTAGTAATGTCTGGCTCTCTCCCTGCCAGACAATGTGACCGTCGTTAACCAGTAGTGTTTGTCCGGCAATTTGCCGGACGTCTTCCAGATTATGTGTCACCATCAGCAAGGTAATGTTGTGCGCGGTACAGAGTTGATCAGTCAGTATCAGCATTTCCTGGCGCAGTACCGGATCCAGTGCCGAAAAGGGCTCATCCAGCAATAACACCGGTTGCTGGCGTAACAGGCAGCGAGCCAGTGCGACTCTTTGGCGCTGGCCTCCTGATAATTGCCCGGGCAACCTGTCGAGCAGTCCCTGCAATCCCACACTGGCGGCAATATCGGTTACCTGTTGCTGCTGCTGTCCATTGAGTCTGAGTCCCGGATGCAAACCAAGTCCAAGGTTCTGTCTGGCGGTCAGATGAGCAAACAGGTTATTTTCCTGAAACAGCATGGAGACCGGGCGTCCGGAGGGTGGCAACCGGGTGCAGTTTTTTCCGTCGATCCATAACTCACCGCCACTCAGAGGCAGGAATCCGGCTATCATACTGAGCAGGGTACTTTTACCTGCCCCGCTGGGGCCAAGAATGGCGACCCGTTGACCCCGCGCTACCTGCAATGAGAAGCACATTGTCTGTGACTGATAGTGGTAGGTCAGATCATTCAGTGTCAGCATGAGTTCCTGTAATTTTTTCAATCAGAGTGAACAATATAAAACACACCAGCAGCAGCAGCAGGGCACTGACTGCCGCCTGTTGCCCACGATAGGCACCTATCTGTTGGTACAGGTAAAACGGGAGTGTCCGAAAATCATCACTCCCAAACAAAGAGATCACCCCAAAATCACCCACCGATAAGACACAGGCAAAGGCCAATGCCTGGGCCAGAGGTCGTTTCAGCGCCCGTTCTTCAACCAGCCGTAATCTTTGCCAGCCATGAATTCCCAGTGAAAGACAGAGCTGGTTGTAGTGCCCGGCAATGTCACGCATTGGTGTATCCAGAACTTTGAGGGCATAGGGCATGGCGATCAGTGCATTGACCAGTACTATAATATTTTCCGGCGAATCAGGGACACCGCTGGTGCTGTTGTAAAACATGAAAATTCCACTGGCCAGTACAATTCCGGGCATTGCCAGGATCAGCATACCGCTGGTATCCAGCAATTGTGCTGGCAGCAGTGCTCCGCGCAGCCGAAATTCACGGCTGCTCCACAGTAACATCATGGTCAGAATCACCGACAGTATTCCGGCGCGTAATGCAATACTCACCGAGTTCCAGGTCGCTTTCCAGAGTTCAGGCTGACGCAATGTGGTGAACAGATCAGTATTCAGGCCGTTAATGATCACCGCCAGTACGGGGGGAATAAGTAATAGCAGGGTCAGAAGGATTACCAGACTATCGAAAATTCTGGGGCGCCAGCGATAATCCGGTGAGCGCCAGTGGTTGATCAGTGGGCTGTTACCGGTCAGTGGTGTATTCAGCCGAAGGCTGAGTAAGACCAGTAACAGACAAAAAACCAACTGCACCAGGGCCAGTACAGCGGCTTTTGCCGGGTCAAAATCGTAACTGAGCGCCTGAAAGATGGCCAGTTCCAGAGTTGTTGCCCGTGGTCCGCCCCCCAGGGCTAATACGATGGCAAAACTGGCGAAGCAGAGCATAAAAATCAGAGCCGCTACCGGCAGCAACTGACGTTTCAGCCACGGCCACTCCAGCCAACGGAACAGATAAAATCCCTGCATATTGAGTTGTGCCGCCAACTGCCGTTGTTCGGCAGGGATTTGCTCTAAAGACTGTAGTAACAAGCGGGCTGCCAGCGGCAGGTTAAAAAAGACATGGGCCAGCAAAATCCCCGGCAGGCCGTAGACCGAAAAGCGGTAGTGAACCCCGACAAGAGCGGCCAGGCTGGCCAGCCAGCCATCTCTGCCATAGATACTCAGCAGGCCAAACACCGCCACCAGCACCGGCAACACCAGTGTCATTGCGCACAAGCGGAGTAGCAGGTTACGACCTGGAAAACGGCGACGGTACAGTGCCCGGGCGACGAGGATCGCCGGAAATACGGAGAGCAAGGTGGATAATGCTGCCTGCTCAAAGGAAAAGGCGATGACATGCCACAGATAAGGATCGCTCAGCCAGCGATATCCATGAGTTAGCGGAGCATTCCATAGTAGGCTGACGAAAGCCAGCAGTGCAATACCACAGGTTACCAGGGCTGCCAGTAACCCCGGGATTAACCAGCGCGGCATTATTGGCTGACTGCGTTCTGCCATGCACTTATCCATGCTTCACGGTGTGCCGCGACTTCTTCAGGCGTAAACTGCAGGGCAGTTTTCGGGATGCTCAGTTGCTGATAGCCTTCCGGCAGTGTGGTTTTAATCACAGGATACATCCAGTTTCCGGTAGGCAACGTTTGCTGGAACGCCGGACTGGTCACAAACTGCATAAACTGTTTTGCCAGCGCAGGGTGTGGGCTGTTTGCCAGTCGGGCTGCTACCTCCACCTGCATATAGTTACCTTCCGAAAAACTGGCGGCAGCGTAATCAGCATTATGTTCTTCAATAATATGATAGGCCGGTGAGGTGGTATAACTGAGTACCAGGTCGCTTTCTCCTTTCAGGAACAGGCTATAAGCTTCGCTCCAGCCGCGGGTCACCGTGACTGTTTTAGATGCCAGCTTCTGCCAGGCTGCCGGAGCCTGCTCCCCGTAAACTTTTTGCATCCACAGCAGTAAGCCTAACCCCGGGGTGCTGGTCCGTGGATCTTCATAGATGACGCGCCATTTCTCAGGGCTTTCAACCAGTTGTTTCAGGCTGGTGGGAGGGTTTTTCAGCAGCTTCTTGTTATATACAAACGCAAAATAGCCATAGTCATAAGGGACAAAGGTCGTGTTATTCCAGCCCCCGGGGACGATGATATGACTGTAATCGACGGGGGTGGGAGCGAACAACCCGGTTTTTTGTGCGGCGTCCAGCAGGTTATTGTCCAGCCCGACCACAACATCTGCTTTACTGCGTTTTCCTTCCATTCTCAGACGATTTAGCAAAGCGACACCATCGCCGAGAGATACATACTTCAGGGTACAGTGACAGTTCGCTTCGAAGGCTTTTTTAATCGCCGGTCCGGGGCCCCAGTCAGACGAGAAAGAGTCGTAAGTGTAAACGGTCAATTCCGGTTTAGCAGCCAGAACCGGCGCAGAGACAAGTAATAATACAGGCAGAACTTTTTTAAACACTTTGCGCTCCTTGAGGCGGGAATTTTTTTGCGCAAAGGATCTGAGTGAGTCAGTCTCAAATCCCTACGCCGGTGTTAACCGGATCAGGTTCTACGGGTATATCTCAGCACCAGTGGGCACCCCGTTGAGAACAACTTATTCTAGTCAATTAGTGCCTGCGGTGAAAGTCTCAAAGTTCCGGAGGAACAAACCAGGCCGATTTAAAGTCAAACCAGCCCAGAGAGTTCATCCGGATTCCACGCATGCTTCTCTGCCCCTGTAATGTCAGCCAGTGATGGAACAGGGGCAGCAGACGATGGTGGTTATGCAGTTTCCGGTACCACTGTTCAGTATTGAACTTTTTCTGATGCCAGAGTGGCAGTGACAGGGTGAGTTGATCCCCCAGACAGTGATGGAATAATGGTATTTCGCAGATTTGAGCAAATACCGACCAATCCAGCGGTGCGGTAAAGTTGCAACTTCCCAGCCACAAATCGGCACTGGCATCGCCGTTAAACCATTGCTGATAGCTGACCTCTTTGCTGATTAACCGGATACCATGGCTGGCGAGCAGGGGAGTGACAATTTTCACAATGGCCAGATGTTCAATATGTGAACCGTACCAGCAGAGTGTCAGTTGGGTGAGACTTGCTGGTTTTTCTGTCAGAGATTCATAGTGGGTATGTCGCCACTCCGGTAGCATACCCCGTGCCGGAGACCAGAAGCGTTGGTGTACTGAGGCGGCCTGTTGCAATAAAATTTCCGGATTTAACAGATTACTCAGCCAGCGTCGTACTGCTGAGCGCTGAGCAACTGCTGAGCGCTCATCGAACAGCATAAAATAGCAACCTTCTTCCAGCTTTCTTTCTCCGGCGGTTTGCTGACTCCCGTTTCCCTGTAATGTCAGGCCCCGATAAACAAGGTCTTCACTGATTTCAGGTAACACCCAGATAGTGACATTATCGATGAGCGGTCGATAGCCAAAGTAATCGTCGAAAGCTTCTATCCGCAGTTGGCTTTTCTGATTTTCCACCACATAGTAGGGACCCGTACCACTGGGTTTAGAGGAAAAATCAGGCATGGTTTGCCATTCAGCGGGGAGTATCAGAGCGGCAACGCTACCCAGCAGCCAGGGCAGCCATTCATCGGCAGAAGTCAGATGGATATCAACTATCCAGGCTGCCGGTGAGTCGATACTTTTCAGATGGCAAAATAATGGATGACAGGTTAAACGTTGCAGACTGGTAATAATGTCGGTGACATTCAGTTCCCGGCCGTGATGAAAATGAACCGCCGGGCGGATATAAAAACGCCAGTGTAAGGGTGATAACTGTTGCCAGTGATGGGCAATATCGGGGACGGCTTCGCCGGAACGTTCATCCACACGAAGCAGCCCGTTAAATATTTGTCGGGCGATGTGAGTTTCACTGCGCCGTAATGGTGACCCCGGAAGTAAACTGAGTAGGGGACGGTAGTAGGGGACCCGCAGAATATGCCGTCCCTGACGGAAACTGCGGCCCAGTCTGGCCAGTATCATCTGCTTTACCCGTGACTTAACTCCCGTCAGTTGCAGTAACTGCTCCGTCTGGTCTTGTTCCAGCAATGCCTCTGCTTGTTGTTGACGGAGCTCACCGGCGGTTATCTGAAAGTACAGCGCTGAACGTTTGCCTCTGCCGGAATGACTCTCCCAGCGCAGCCACTGCTGCTGTTGCATTCGATTTAGCAGGTTACGGATATGCCTGGCTGAACAATGGAGTTGTTCCGCCAACTGAGCCAGCGTGGTTTGCTGATCCTTCCCCTGGTTCAGTTCCCATAATCGGATAAATTGCTCTTTCAGTCGCTTGGTTGTCATAAAAGAGGAACTCTTTTTTTAAACTGCTCAATATTAATTTCCTTATATTAAGAGCAGACTTCAGGTGAACGGAAGACCGCGATGCTGTTTCTGTGCTCCCCGTCTTTTGTTCATCTTTCTCAAAAAATTTGCGACATTTCGGGTGTTAATTGCTCTGCCGGCAGACAATCTCTGCCGGCTTTTCCCTGTTTGTTATATGATCTAACTATCGTTACCTCTGGATGCGGATGTATTTTTATGCAAAGCCCTGAGCTTCAGCCTGCAAAAGGCAACAGCGTATTTGTGTTTTTTATGCTGGTCACCTTTATCGTGAGTATTGCCGGCGCACTGCAGGCACCAACACTGAGCCTGTTCCTCAGTAAAGAATTGCATGCAGCACCTTTTAAGGTCGGATTGTTCTTTACCGTGAATGCCATTACCGGAATTCTGGTCAGTTTCCTGCTGGCTAAACGTTCGGATAAGAAAGGAGACCGCCGAAATTTACTGATGCTTTGCTGTCTGATGGCCATTGGTAATGCGATAGTTTTTGCGTTTACCCGCAGTTACTGGCTGCTGATCAGCCTGGGATTATTGCTGTCAGCGTTTTCGACCGTGGTAATGCCTCAGATTTTTGCGTTGGCCAGGGAATACGCCGACTATACCTCGCGGGAAGTCGTGATGTTCAGCTCACTGATGAGGGCACAGATGTCGCTGGCCTGGGTTATCGGTCCTCCTCTTTCGTTTGCACTGGCGCTGAACTGGGGGTTTATAACCCTCTATCTGGTCGCTGCATCGTTGTTTCTGATTGCATTATGTTTTATCCGGCTTAGCCTGCCTTCGGTACCGAAGATTTTTCCGGAGGCTGATATTGCCCGCAGTACCGTTTCTGGCTGGAAAATCCCGGGAGTTCGCCGGTTATTTATTGCTTCGGTGCTGATGTGGACCTGCAATATTATGTACATCATTGATATGCCGCTCTATATCAGCAGCACACTAGGCATGCAGGAAAAGGTCGCCGGGATCTTTATGGGGACTGCGGCAGGGCTGGAAATTCCTGTGATGCTATTGGCGGGTTTATTGGCGAAACGCATCGGTAAGCGTCCTCTGGTGCTGGCTGCGGTATTTGCCGGGGTGCTGTTTTATCCGGGCATGCTGTTGTTTCATTCATTCCACAGTATGCTGATGTTGCAGCTACTGAATGCCATATTTATCGGTATTGTCGCCGGGCTGGTGATGTTGTGGTTCCAGGATCTGATGCCGGGCCGGGCCGGAGTCGCGACCACGATGTTTACCAACTCGGTATCGACCGGGATGATTTTTGCCGGGTTATTGCAGGGAAGTGTCAGTGACTGGTGGGGGCATGAGGCCATCTACTGGCTGGCTTCGGGGCTGATACTGGTATCGTTGTTGTTGACCTGGCGGGTGAAAGAATCGGCGTAACCTGCCGGAAACGAAAACCCCCTCACAGGAGGGGGTATCGGCTAAAAATGGTGACTAACCTGCGTTTAACGCAGAAACACCGGCTGGCTGGTTTCGTAGGCCGAAATTGCCGCTTCGTGCTGTAACGTCAGGCCAATACTGTCCAGACCGTTAAGCATGCAGTGCCGGCGGAAACTGTCCAGAGTAAACGGATAATGTTTACCACCAGCGACCACTTCCAGTTTTTCCAGGTCGACCAGGAATTCGATTCCCGGCTGTTCTGCAACCAGACGGAACAGTTCATCTACTTCTTCTTCTTTCAGTTTTACCGGCAACAGCTGGTTGTTGAAGCTGTTTCCATAAAAAATATCAGCGAAGCTTGGGGCGATAACGGTACGAAATCCAAAATCAGTCAGTGCCCAGGGTGCATGTTCACGTGAAGAACCACAGCCGAAGTTCTCGCGTGCCAGCAGGATACTGGCGCCTTTGAATACCGGTTTGTTCAGGACAAAGTCAGGATTAGGCACTTTCCCGGCATCGTCCAGGAAACGCCAGTCATTAAATAAATGCTGACCGAATCCGGTACGGGTCACTTTCTGCAAGAATTGTTTTGGAATAATGGCATCAGTATCGACATTGGCTGCATCCAGAGGCGCAACAATCCCGGTATGTTGGGTAAATTTAGTGGCCATCAGAAGCTCCTTAATTCAGTTCACGAATGTCGGCAAAACGGCCCATCACGGCAGCAGCAGCGGCCATCGCCGGGCTGACCAGATGAGTACGTCCACCACGGCCCTGACGGCCTTCGAAGTTACGGTTGCTGGTAGAGGCGCAACGCTCACCGGCATTCAGCCGATCGTTGTTCATTGCCAGACACATTGAACAACCTGGCAGGCGCCATTCGAAACCGGCATCGGTAAAGATTTTGTCTAAACCTTCCTCTTCTGCCTGAGCTTTTACCGGACCAGAGCCTGGTACCACCATTGCCACGATACCCGGGGCAACTTTACGACCCTTGGCAATGGCTGCTGCAGCACGTAAATCTTCAATACGTGAATTTGTACAGGAACCGATAAACACTTTATCAATCGCGACGTCGGTCAGTTTAACGCCAGCATCCAGTCCCATATAAGCCAGGGCTTTTTCTGCGGAGGCACGTTCAACCGGATCGCTGAAAGACTCAGGGGCCGGAATGGCCTGATTGATCGCAATAACCTGACCAGGGTTGGTTCCCCACGTTACCTGTGGTGCAATATCGGCAGCATCCAGGGTCACAATACTATCAAAAACCGCGTCACTGTCAGACTTCAGCGTTTTCCAGTAGGTTACTGCCTGGTCCCATTGCTCGCCGGTAGGGGAAAACTGACGGCCTTTCAGATAATTAAAGGTCGTTTCGTCCGGAGCAACCAGTCCGGCTTTAGCACCCATTTCAATCGCCATATTGCACAGGGTCATGCGGCCTTCCATGCTCAGAGCCTCGATGGCAGGGCCACAGAACTCCACCACATGACCGGTACCACCAGCACTGCCAGTTTTGCCGATCACGGCCAGCACGATATCTTTCGCGGTGATGCCCACGGCAGCTTCGCCGGTGACTTCAATCTTCATGGTTTTTGCCCGGCCCTGTTTCAGGGTCTGAGTTGCCATGACATGTTCAACTTCTGAAGTACCAATACCAAACGCCAGAGAGCCAAAGGCCCCATGAGTGGCGGTATGTGAATCTCCGCAGACAATGGTCATACCTGGCAGAGTCATTCCCTGCTCAGGGCCGATAACATGTACGATGCCCTGATAAGGGTGGTTCAGGTCATACAGCTGTACGCCGAATTCTTCGCAGTTTTTGATCAATTCCTGCATCTGAATACGGGCCATCTCGCCGGACGCATTGATATCACGGGTCTGGGTAGACACGTTATGGTCCATGGTGGCGAAGGTTTTGGAGGGCTGCCGTAAACGACGGCCATGAGCACGTAAGCCATCAAATGCCTGGGGAGAGGTCACTTCATGAACTAAGTGACGATCGATATACAGTAACGGGGTTTCGTTTTCTGCTTCATAGACGACATGTGCATCAAATAACTTCTGGTATAAAGTTTTGCTCATTTTTTATTTTTCTCCGGTGATAAAGCGGGCAATGATATCGCCCATTTCATCAGTACTGACAGAAGGACCCTGACCTGCTAAATCACGGGTACGATGACCTTCTTCTAACGCACGGTTTACTGCGCGTTCAATACTGTCTGCGGCATCACCGGCGTTCAGGCTATAGCGTAACAGCAAGGCCAGTGACAAAATCTGTGCGATCGGGTTAGCAATGTTTTTACCTGCGATATCCGGCGCTGAACCCCCTGCAGGTTCATACAGACCGAAACCTTGTTCGTTCAGACTGGCAGAAGGCAGCATCCCCATAGAACCGGTGATCATTGCGCATTCATCGGAAAGGATATCGCCGAACAGGTTAGAACACAGCAGTACATCAAACTGAGAAGGATCTTTGATTAACTGCATGGTCGCGTTATCAATATAGATGTGCTCCAGTTCGATTGCCGGGTACTCTTTGGCAATTTCTGTCACAGTTTCACGCCATAAAATGGATGACTGCAACACGTTAGATTTATCGACAGAAGTGACTTTACCGCGACGTTTTGCTGCTGACTCAAAGGCCAGACGGGCGATACGTTCGATTTCATAGCGGTAATAGACTTCTGTATCAAATGCCCGTGTCTGATCGCCACTACCCTCACGGCCTTTAGGCTGACCAAAATAGATACCACCGGTTAATTCGCGAACGCACAGGATATCAAAGCCTTTCGCGGCAATATCGCTACGTAGCGGACAAAAAGCTTCCAGGCCATTATAAAGAGCGGCCGGACGCAGGTTACTGAATAATTTAAAGTGTTTACGCAGAGGCAGCAGGGCACCACGTTCAGGCTGGCCATCGGGTGGCAGGTGCTGCCATTTAGGACCGCCAACGGAACCAAACAGTACGGCATCGGCCTTTTCACATCCCGCGAGGGTCTCTGGTGGCAATGGCTGGCCGTGGTTATCGATTGCAATACCACCCACATCGTACTGTGCAGTGGTGATGTTAATTGAGAAACGCTGGCGGATAGCTTCCAGCACTTTCAGCGCCTGGGTCATAACTTCCGGACCGATACCATCACCCGGTAATACTGCAATATGATAAGATGTCGACATAATTACACTGTTTCCTTAGCTTCAGTCTTAAATTTACGCTGCAATTCTTTTTCAACCTGTTTGGCCTGCCAGATGTTATTCAGGGCATTGACCATTGCCGTGGCTGAAGATTCAACAATATCCGTTGCCAGCCCGACACCATGGAATTTTCTGGAGTTATACCGGATCACAATGTCTACCTGTCCCAGCGCATTTTCGCCCTGGCCTTTGGCTGACAGCTGATATTTGACCAGCTCTGCCTGGTAACCCGTGATACGGTTGATAGCCTGATACACGGCATCTACCGGACCGTTCCCGGTGGCCGCTTCTTCCTTCACTTCATCGCCACAAGCCAGTTTCACTGATGCGGTGGCACTAATGCTGGAGCCTGACTGGACATTAAATTCCTGCAGACGGAAGTGGTCGTGTTCTTCATTCTGTTTATTAATAAACGCCAAGGCTTCCAGATCGTAATCGAAGATTTGGCCTTTTTTATCTGCCAGTTTCAGGAAGGCGTCATACAATGCTTCCGCGTTATAATCCGTTTCTTTATAACCCATCTCTTCCATACGATGTTTAACGGCGGCGCGTCCAGAACGCGAGGTCAGGTTCAGTTGCACCTGATTCAGGCCGATTGATTCCGGGGTCATAATTTCATAGTTTTCGCGGTTTTTCAGCACGCCATCCTGGTGAATACCGGAGGAGTGGGCAAAGGCATTACTGCCGACCACTGCTTTATTGGCCGGAATAGGCATATTACAAATCTGGCTGACCATCTGGCTGGTACGATAAATTTCCTGATGGTTAATCCCGGTGGTCATATTCATCATCTGCTGGCGGGTTTTGATTGCCATGATAACTTCTTCCAGGGCACAGTTTCCTGCACGTTCACCCAGACCATTCAGTGTCCCTTCGACCTGACGTGCACCTGCCTGTACCGCAGCGATTGCATTGCCCACGGCCATCCCTAAGTCATCATGGGTGTGTACCGACAAAATGGCTTTATCGATATTAGGAACGCGTTGAGTTAAGGCTGAGATGATGTTGGCATATTCATGGGGCAGGGTATAACCGACGGTATCCGGGATGTTAATGGTGCGGGCGCCAGCGTTAATCGCTGCTTCAACGACCCGACACAGATCATCAATCGGTGTCCGGCCGCCGTCTTCACAAGAGAATTCTACATCGTCTGTATACCGGCGGGCGTGTTTAATCATGTATACGGCCCGTTCGATAACCTCTGGTAAGGTACTGCGTAATTTGGTCGCAATATGCATTGGGGAGGTAGCGATAAAGGTATGAATACGGAAAGCTTCCGCGACCTTTAAAGCCTCATAAGCGGCATCAATATCTTTTTCAACACAGCGTGCCAGACCACAAACGCGGCTGTTTTTGATGGTACGGGCAATAGTCTGCACCGACTCAAAGTCACCAGGAGAAGAGACCGGAAAGCCAACTTCCATAACATCGACTTTCATTCTCTCCAGTGCCAGAGCAATTTGTAATTTCTCTTTGACACTCAGGCTGGCCTGCAGCGCCTGCTCACCGTCACGCAACGTTGTATCAAAAATAATGACTTGCTCGCTCATCGTAAATTCCTTGTGTGTTTTATGGCTCCGGCTCACGGGCATAAAAAAACCCGCGCTGCGGCGCGGGTTTTTCTGTTTTCAGGCCCGAATCATTTTTTGATTCCGCCCACAAAACTACCGCGCACATTAAATGCGAGAAGGAGTAGTCCTGATAGGCGGATAAAACGAATCATTAGTTCAGACCCTGTAAAATAATGTATGCCTATATTGGTACTGGAATCTGTAGCTGATGTCAACTTAAAGTCAGTGGCTATTCCGCCAGTGTCAGCAGAGGATTATTCTGCCATCCTAAGCTCAGCAAGATATCTGTTGTGAGAGACGGTTACCCGGTTGAATAATGGGTAGTTAGCCCGGAGTGTCTGAATGAATTTCTTATGTAATTGATTGAAATTTAATGTTTTTATTTCTGGTTTATTAAGGTGGAAGTTATCGCGGAGGATGGAGGTGGTAGTGAAATGTTTTGCAAAGATATTCATTCCCAGAGAATAACATCGCTACCTGAAAAATATGCGGAACAGGGCACTGAATTTATAACCTGAATAAAATACTTAAATTTCATTATTAACTGCAGTGGCTCATAAAGTCAGAATATTAAACTACTAAAAAACACTGTAGTAGTTTTATTCCGGGCTGGTTGTTCGTGATCGCAGTAACTTTTATTAAATATTTATCCGCCTGAATCAGACAGGGGTTTGCCTGGTAACATTTCTGCGGTTATGTTAGCCGGATGAAATGCAGATAATAAATGCTGTCTTCCTCCTGTATACACGCAATGAAGAGATGATTCCATCATCTTGCAGATGGTATAAGTTTTTGATCTTCATTGGGGAATATTATTATCGGAAGGCTATCGTTTGTCAGTCATGCGTGTCCGTGAATTCAGTTATCGCCTGGAGGCAAAAATGGAGATGTTGTCAGGAGCCGAGATGGTCGTTCGATCGTTGATTGACCAGGGCATAAAACAGGTTTTTGGTTATCCCGGAGGGGCCGTGCTGGATATTTATGATGCACTGCAAACTGTCGGTGGGATTGACCATATCCTTGTTCGTCATGAACAGGCTGCTGTGCACATGGCAGATGGCCTGGCCCGTGCCACCGGGGAAACGGGAGTGGTGCTGGTGACATCCGGCCCCGGAGCAACCAACGCCATTACCGGTATCGCGACGGCCTATATGGATTCTATTCCAATGGTCGTACTGTCCGGACAAGTAGCTTCCTCGCTCATAGGTAGCGATGCCTTTCAGGAATGTGACATGGTGGGGATCTCCCGCCCTGTGGTGAAGCACAGTTTTCTGGTAAAACGCACAGAAGATATCCCTGCGATCATTAAGAAAGCTTTCTGGCTGGCATCGTCCGGTCGTCCCGGGCCTGTGGTGATCGATCTGCCTAAAGATGTTCTGAACCCGGCAGAAAAACTGCCCTATTACTGGCCGGAGCAGGTATCCCTGCGCTCTTACAACCCCACAACTCAGGGGCATCGGGGCCAGATTAAGCGGGCGTTACAGGTGTTACTGGCGGCCAAACAGCCCGTGATTTATGCTGGTGGCGGGGTGATTACTTCCGGCTGTGAACAGGCGCTGATTTCTCTGGCAGAAACGCTGAACATTCCGGTAACCACGACTCTGATGGGGCTGGGGGCGTTCCCCGGAACGCATCAGCAAAGCGTTGGCATGCTGGGTATGCACGGCACCTATGAAGCCAATATGACGATGCATAATGCTGATGTCATCTTCGCTATTGGAGTGCGTTTTGATGATCGTACCACTAATAACCTGGCAAAATATTGTCCTGATGCCACGGTCATCCATATCGATATCGATCCGACATCCATTTCCAAGACCATCGCAGCGGATATTCCTGTTGTAGGTGATGCCGGGCAGGTGTTACAGCAGATGCTGGAACTGTTGAATGCCGGAGACAAAACTTCTGAAGACCACAGTGACTGGTGGAAACAGATTGAAGGATGGCGGGCGCGTCACTGCCTTGCTTTTGAGACCGGGGGTGAAACGATTAAACCTCAGGCCGCGATTGATGCTATCTGGCGCCTGACGAAAGGTGATGCTTATGTGACCTCTGATGTCGGCCAGCACCAGATGTTTGCAGCGTTGCATTATCGCTTTAATCAGCCGCGTCGCTGGATTAACTCGGGAGGCCTGGGCACGATGGGCTTTGGCCTGCCAGCCGCACTGGGTGTGAAAATGGCGGTGCCGGAGGCTACGGTAGTTTGTGTGACCGGCGATGGCAGTATCCAGATGAATATTCAGGAATTATCTACGGCGTTGCAGTATGAACTGCCGGTATTAATTCTTAATCTGAATAACGGTTATCTGGGGATGGTGAAGCAATGGCAGGATATGATCTATTCCGGCCGTCACTCGCAATCCTACATGCAGTCGTTACCTGATTTTGTACGGCTCGCCGAAGCTTATGGTCACGTAGGAATGACCATCAGTAATCCTGCTGAACTGGATGAGAAACTGACTGAAGCCCTGAATATCGTTGCCAGAGGCCGTCTGGTGTTTGTGGATGTGCATGTCGATGGCAGTGAACACGTTTATCCGATGCTGATTCGTGGCGGCGGAATGAATGAGATGTGGTTAAGCAAAACCGAGAGGACTGAATAATGCGCCGTATTTTATCTGTATTACTTGAGAATGAATCCGGGGCATTGTCACGCGTAATCGGATTGTTTTCACAACGGGGTTATAATATCGAAAGTCTGGCGGTTGCTCCTACCGATGACCCTACCTTGTCGCGGATGACTATCCAGACCGTGGGCGATGCCAAGGTTCTGGAGCAAATTGAAAAGCAGCTGCATAAACTGGTGGACGTTTTACGGGTCAGTGAACTGGGCCAGGCTGCCTGTGTCGAACGGGAAATTATGCTGGTTAAAATTAAGGCAGAAGGCAGCCAGCGTGATGAAGTTAAACGCTGTTCTGATATTTTCCGCGGACAGATCGTAGATGTCAGTGCCTCTCTGTATACCGTGCAATTGGCCGGCACCAGTGACAAACTGGATGCATTTCTGAATACATTGCGTGGTGTGACGGATATTGTCGAAGTGGTTCGCTCCGGAGTCATCGGTTTGTCCCGTGGCGAGCGCACCATTGGCTAAAGGCTAAATTACGTCTCTGCCATACTTTCTGGCCCGTTCTTCGGGCCTTTTTTATCGGTATCAACAAAACGGTTGCTCCGTTGCAGCATCTGCGTTTAGATCGGCAGTAGAGTGTCGATCAGGCATCAGAAGAATTTTTTGGACGCTGGGGTAAAAGTGAAACTGGATGAAATTGCACGTCTGGCAGGTGTTTCCCGGACGACGGCGAGTTATGTCATTAATGGCAAAGCCAGACAATACCGTGTTAGTGAAAAAACGGTAGAAAAAGTCATGGCTGTGGTCAGGGAACATAATTATCAGCCTAATGCAGTGGCGGCGGGATTACGTGCAGGGCGGACTCGTTCTATCGGGCTGGTCATCCCTGATCTGGAAAATACCAGTTATACACGGATTGCAAAATACCTTGAACGCCAGGCCAGACAACGTGGTTATCAGCTACTGATAGCCTGTTCAGAAGACCAGCCAGACAACGAAATCCGGTGCATCGAACATCTGCTGCAACGTCAGGTCGATGCGTTAATTGTATCGACGTCCCTGCCTCCTGAGCACCCTTTTTATCAGCGTTGGGTGGGCGATTCATTACCGATAATTGCACTGGATCGTGCCCTGGACAGGGAGCATTTCACCAGCGTGGTAGGCGCTGATCAGGAAGATGCGTTTGCCCTTTCCAGCGAATTACGCAAACAGCCGGTAGACAATGTATTGTTTCTGGGAGCATTACCTGAATTGTCTGTGAGTTTTTTACGTGAACAAGGATTTCGTGATGCCTGGCGCGGTGACAGTCGCCAGGTAGATTTTATCTACAGCAACAGTTTTGAGCGAAGTGCTGCGGCAGATACTTTTGTTCGCTATCTGGAAAACCATCCGATGCCTGCGGCGTTGTTTACCACTTCATTTGGTCTGTTACAGGGAATGATGGATGCCTGCCTGCGGGTTCATGGTCATCTTCCAGGTCATGTTTCAATTGCCACGTTTGGTGATAATGAATTACTGGATTTTCTGGAGTGCCCGGTACTTTCTGCCGGCCAGCGGCATCGGGATATTGCTGAGCGTGTACTGGAATTAGTGTTGGCCAGTCTTGATGAGCCCAAACGTCCTAAGCCGGGACTGACCCGTATCCGCCGTAATCTTTATCAGCGTGGCAAACTGGGGCGCCGGCCTCAATAACTCAGTTTTCAGAGCGTGATTTTGTGCCTGATAAGGTCTGTTTTCAGGGCCGCCCGCCAGTTTAACTGGCGACAAGGTGATTAGCTTTACTAATATCATGGCAACTCTGCTGTGATTCCTGTAAGAAATTCCTTAAAATGCCCGCCGTGAATACACCGCCCGAAGTTAACAATTCCGTCGTTTTTCGCCGATTTTTATTAACCCTTCCCCGCAGTGTTCTCAAATTATTGCAGTTATTCATTGAGTTAATTCTTTTGGCCCGGCTTTTTGTCAAAGATGTCTCTGGAATTCTCTGAATTTTCCGCAGGAAATAATGTTATTAAGCGACCGTTGTTGCTTGACAAGGATTTCATCCGCTCCGTACACTCAATTAGTGGTAAATTGTGGGGTAAAGTGGTGAAACAGGTTAACTGAGGGGATCTACACTCATGTTTCGCGGGGCAACGCTGGTTAATCTCGACGGTAAAGGCCGGATAGCAGTACCTACACGCTATCGGGAAATACTGATCGGGGAATCTCAGGGGCAAATGGTATGTACCATTGACCTCCACCAGCCCTGTCTGCTGCTTTATACCTTACCGGAATGGGAAGTCATTGAGCGAAAGCTGTCCCGCCTGTCGACAATGAACCCGGCTGAACGTCGTGTGCAGCGCCTGTTACTTGGGCATGCCAGCGAGTGTCAGATGGATAGTGCAGGGCGGTTGTTACTGGCAGGAACACTCAGGCAACATGCCGGATTACAGAAAGAAATCATGCTGGTCGGTCAGTTCAACAAATTTGAACTGTGGGATGAACAGACCTGGTATCAACAAATCAAGGAAGATATTGAAGCAGAGACGGCTCAGGATGTGTTATCTGAGCGGTTGCAGGATTTATCGCTATAGCTTATGTCGGAAAATTTTAAACATACCACAGTGCTGTTAGATGAGGCAGTCAACGGACTCAACCTTCAGGAAGACGGCATCTATATTGATGGCACCTTTGGCAGGGGAGGGCACTCACGTCTGATCCTTTCCCGACTGGGAGAACATGGCAGGCTTATCGCCATTGACAGAGATCCTCAGGCGATTGCAGCGGCGGCGGAAATCAATGATCCGCGTTTTTCTATTATCCATGGTCCTTTTTCCGGCCTGGCTGAATACACAGATTCACTGGGACTGCGTGGCAAAGTAAACGGTATTTTATTGGATCTCGGGGTTTCTTCCCCGCAGCTCGACGATGCCGAACGTGGTTTTTCATTTATGCGTGACGGACCACTGGATATGAGAATGGACCCGACGCGCGGACAATCAGCCGCTGAATGGTTGTTACAGGCCGAAGAGCAGGATATTGCGTTTGTGCTTAAGGCCTATGGTGAAGAGCGATTTGCTAAACGTATTGCCAGAGCCATCGTTGAGCGTAACCGTGAACAACCGATGAGTCGTACCAAGGAACTGGCGGAAGTGATTTATAACGCGACGCCAGTGAAAGATAAATTTAAGCACCCGGCAACCCGCAGCTTTCAGGCTATCCGGATTTGGGTGAACAGTGAACTTGAAGAGATTTCACAGGCATTGAACGGTGCTCTGACAGCTCTGGCACCGGAGGGGCGTCTGTCCGTCATCAGTTTCCATTCACTGGAGGACCGGCTGGTTAAGCGTTTTATGCGTGATCAGAGCCGTGGTGCACAGGTCCCTTCCGGTTTGCCGCTGACAGAAGCTCAACTGAAAGCACTGGGCGGGCGTGAGCTGAAAACACTGGGCAAGCTGGTGCCGGGAGAGCGTGAAGTTGCTGATAATCCGAGGGCCCGCAGTTCGGTATTACGTATTGCACAGAGGACCGCTGAATGATCGGTAACGAACGTCACAGCCTGCCCGGCATTATCGGTGGAGATTTACTACGCCACGGAAAATTACCTTTGCTGCTCATTATTGCGGTACTGATTTCGGCAGTGATGGTGGTGATAACTACCCATAAAACCAGATTACTGACCGCCCAACGTGAACAGATGGTACTGGAGCGGGATTCGCTGGATATCGAATGGCGAAACCTGATCCTTGAAGAGAATGCGCTGGGTGATCATAGCCGGGTAGAGCGATTGGCGATTGAAAAACTTCATATGCAACATGTTGATCCTTCTCAAGAAAATATTGTGGTTCAACCATAGGAAAACGATAACGGCATGAGCAGCGCGAAAAAAACGCTGAAGTCCAGAAAACCGGAAAACAAGGCCAGCTTTATCAGCTGGCGTTTTGCGTTGCTGTGTCTCGGAATTCTGGCCGCACTGGTAGGGCTGGTGACACGTGTTGGCTACCTGCAGGTCATCAATCCGGATCGTTTAGTCAAAGAGGGCGATCTTCGTTCGTTACGTGTCCAACCTGTGCCGACCTCCCGTGGCATGATAAGCGATCGCGCCGGGCGTCCTTTAGCGGTAAGTGTGCCGGTGAATGCTGTTTGGGTCGATCCGAAAGAGTTGAATGATAAAGGCGGTGTCACAGTTGATAACCGCTGGAAGGCGCTGGCTGACGCACTGTCGATGACTCAGGACCAGCTTTACGCTCGTGTCAATTCTAATCCGAAAGGCCGCTTTGTCTACCTTGCCCGGCAGATCAATCCGTCGGTGGGTGAGTACATTAAAAAACTGAAACTGCCGGGGATCTATCTGCGTGAAGAATCCCGCCGCTACTATCCGGCAGGTCAGGTGACCGCTCACCTGATCGGTTTCACCAATATTGATGGTGTCGGGATTGAAGGTATCGAAAAGAGTTTTGATAAATGGCTGACCGGTCAGCCGGGTGTCAGAACAGTACGTAAAGATCGTCAGGGCAGAGTGATTGAGGATATCTCCTCTGTTGACAGCCAGGCTGCGCATAACCTGACACTGAGTATCGATGAGCGTTTACAGGCACTGGTGTATCGTGAACTGAGTAATGCAGTAGCATTCAATAAAGCGGAATCAGGTTCAGCGGTTCTGGTCGACGTGAACACCGGAGAAGTGCTGGCCATGGCAAACAGTCCGGCGTACAACCCGAATAATCTGGGTACCACCACCAAAGATGCGATGCGTAACCGGGCCATCACCGATATTTTTGAACCCGGTTCTACAGTGAAACCCATGGTAGTGATGACAGCATTACAGCGTGGAGTTATCCGCGAAAATAGTGTCATCAATACCGTGCCGTACAGGATTAACGGCCACGAAATCAAGGATGTAGCACGTTACAACGAACTGACACTGACAGGTGTCTTGCAAAAATCGAGTAATGTCGGTGTATCAAGACTGGCATTAGCGATGCCCTCCTCTGCGCTGGTAGAAACTTACTCGCGCTTTGGATTGGGTAAACCGACTAATTTGGGGCTGGTCGGGGAAAGCAGTGGCATTTACCCTAAAAAACAACGGTGGTCTGACATAGAGAGGGCCACCTTCTCATTCGGCTACGGGCTAATGGTAACGCCGTTACAGTTAGCGCGTGTCTACGCCACCATTGGCAGCTACGGCATCGCCAGACCATTATCGATTACCAAAGTTGACCCACCGGTAGCAGGAGAGCGGGCCTTCCCCGAGTCTACTGTGAAAACTGTACTGCACATGATGGAAAGTGTCGCACTGCCGGGGGGGGGTGGTGTTAAAGCTGCCATTAAGGGTTACCGGATAGCGATCAAGACCGGGACCGCGAAAAAAGTCGGTCCGGATGGTCAGTACATTAACAAGTATATTGCTTATACCGCAGGCGTAGCGCCTGCCAGCCATCCACGTTTTGCGCTGGTTGTGGTGATTAACGATCCACAGGCCGGCAAATATTACGGTGGTGCGGTATCTGCACCGGTTTTCGGCGCCATCATGGGTGGCGTATTGCGAACGATGAATATCGAACCGGATGCATTACCTGCCAATGACAAAAACGATTTCGTGGATAACAGAAATGAGGACGAAAGTGACAGATCGTAACTTGCGCGACCTGCTGGCCCCGTGGGTGCCGGGTGCGCCGGAACGTCAGCTGAAGGAAATGACACTGGACAGCCGCACGGCGGCTGCCGGCGATCTGTTTGTGGCTGTGGCCGGGCATAGCGTCGACGGACGTCACTATATCCCTCAGGCCATTGCTCAGGGTGTGGCCGCAGTGATTGCCGAAGCTGAAGGCGAGGCTGCGGATGGTGATATCAAAGAACTGCATGGCGTGCCGGTCATCTATCTGAAGCAATTATCGCAGCGCCTGTCTGCACTGGCGGGTCGTTTCTATGAAAATCCTGCAGAAAAACAGACAGTAATCGGAATCACCGGTACCAATGGTAAAACCACGACCAGCCAGCTGCTGGCTCAGTGGGCTAATCTGCTGGGAGAAACCGGTGCGGTAATGGGGACAGTCGGTAATGGCTTGTACGGACATCTGACACCGAGCGAAAATACCACCGGTTCTGCGGTAGATATCCAGCAGGTTTTAGCTGGATTAGCGGAGCAAGGGGCCACACTGACCGCCATGGAAGTTTCGTCTCACGGGCTGGTCCAGCATCGTGTTGCTGCCTTGCCGTTTGCGGCGGCCGTATTTACCAATCTGAGCCGTGATCACCTGGATTATCATGGTGATATGCAAAGTTACGAAGCTGCAAAATGGTCGCTGTTTGCCGATCATCAGGTCGGACAATCGATTATTAATGCTGATGATGAGACAGGACGCCGCTGGCTGGGAAAACTGACCGATGCCGTCGCCGTCAGCATGCAAGGGCAAATTCCTGCCGGCCATCATGGTCGCCGGTTGGAGGCTTGTCACGTAGAGTATCTGGATAAAGGGGCAAAGGTTACTTTTCGTTCTGACTGGGGTGGCGGAGAATTTACCAGTCAGCTGATGGGAGCATTTAATGTCAGCAATATGCTGATGGCGATGGCGACTCTGCTGGCATTAGGTTATCCGCTGGAACGGTTGCGTGACACTGCTGCCCGGTTACAGCCTGTCTGTGGGCGGATGGAAGTTTTCCATGCCGACGGCCGTCCGACGGTGGTGGTCGATTATGCCCATACTCCGGATGCGCTGGAAAAAGCACTGGCAGCGAGCCGGTTACACTGCAGTGGTAAACTGTGGTGTGTTTTTGGATGTGGTGGTGATCGTGACAAAGGTAAGCGCCCGTTAATGGGGGCGATTGCCGAACAGCTGGCCGATCAGGTGATTGTGACCGATGACAACCCCCGCAGCGAAGATGCGCAGGCGATTGTTAATGACATTCTCAGCGGGTTGCTGGACCCGGGCAGAGCGCTGGTGGTTCCCGGTCGTGCCCGTGCCGTCACCCACGCCCTGATGCAGGCTGGTCCTCAGGATATCGTTCTGGTGGCAGGCAAGGGGCATGAAGATTATCAGATCATCGGCCAGCGCCGTCTGGATTATTCAGACAGAGCGACCGTAGCTTCATTACTGGGGGTGTTGGCATGATTGCGATGACCCTGCAGCAACTGGCCACCCTGACCGGTGGTCAGCTATCCGGAGATTCGGCGTTGAGCTTTTCTTCGGTTACCACCGATACCCGTAAAGTCACGCCAGGATGCCTGTTTGTTGCTTTAATCGGTGAACGCTTCGATGCTCATGATTTTATCAACGATGCCCTGAAAGCGGGAGCAGCCGCGTTGATGGTCAGCAAACCACTGCCGACAGATATCCCCCAGGTGGTGGTCAGAGATACCCGTATTGCCTTTGGTGAACTGGCTGCGTTTGTTCGCCAGCAGGTGCCAGCGCGGGTGGTTGCTCTGACAGGTTCATCCGGGAAAACCTCGGTTAAAGAGATGACCGCATCGATTCTGAAGCAATGCGGTAATACCCTGTACACCGCGGGCAACCTGAATAATGACATCGGCGTACCTATGACTCTGCTGCGTCTGACGCCGGAACATGAATATGCGGTGATTGAACTGGGCGCGAATCATCAGGGTGAAATAGCCTATACCACTGCGATGGTTCGTCCTGAAGCAGCACTGGTGAATAATCTGGCCGCAGCACATCTTGAAGGTTTTGGATCGCTGGCCGGTGTTGCCAAGGCTAAAGGCGAGATTTTTAGCGGTCTGCCGCAAAAAGGGATTGCCATCCTCAATGATGACAGCAATGACTGGCCGCACTGGCAGACACAGTTGTCGGATAAGACCGTTTGGCGTTTTTCCCCTGCGGTGGAATCGTCGGCAGATTTCCATGCCCGCGATATTATCGTCAGTGGAACGGGTACTGCATTTACTCTGTACACCCCGCAGGGTAGCGTCGCGGTTCGTCTGCCACTGCCTGGCCGGCATAACATCGCTAATGCCCTGGCTGCGGCGGCTCTCTCTCTGGCTGTGGGGGCGCCTTTGTCCGCGATTGCGACCGGGCTCAGTGATCTGCAACCGGTACCCGGACGACTCTTCCCTGTCCGATTGTCTGAACAACAGCAACTGTTGGACGACAGTTACAATGCGAATGTCGGTTCAATGACGGCAGCAGCGCAAGTGCTGGGCGAGATGCCGGGTTACCGGATTATGGTGGTTGGCGATATGGCAGAGTTAGGCGATGAAGCTGAACAGTGCCACCGTGCGGTTGGCGTTGCTGCACGGGAAGCCGGTATTGATAAAGTATTGAGCGTTGGAACACTGAGCCGTTTTATCTCTCAGGAAAGTCAGCAGGGTGAACATTTTACTGGCAAACCGGCGCTGATTGCGCGGTTGTGGAAATTATTATCTGAACATCAGGAAGTTACCATTTTGATCAAAGGTTCGAGAAGTGCTGCTATGGAAGAAGTGGTTCAGCAATTACAGGAGAAAGGCACATGTTAGTCTGGTTGGCTGAACACCTGGTTTCCCTCTACTCAGGATTTAATATCTTTTCGTACCTGACGTTTCGCGCCATTGTCAGTCTGCTGACCTCGTTGTTTATCAGTCTGTGGATGGGGCCACGTTTGATCGCATGGCTACAAAAACTGCAAATTGGTCAGGTGGTTCGTAACGACGGTCCGGAGTCGCATTTCAGCAAGCGTGGTACGCCGACAATGGGTGGACTGATGATTCTGACGTCAATCACCATTTCGGTCCTGATGTGGGCGTATCCGTCTAACCCTTATGTCTGGTGTGTACTGGTCGTGCTGATCGGTTACGGCATCATCGGGTTTATAGATGATTACCGCAAAGTGGTACGTAAAGACACCAAAGGCCTGATTGCCCGCTGGAAATATTTCTGGCAGTCGGTGATTGCATTAGGTGTGGCCTTTACGCTGTATGCGATTGGTAAAGGTACTCCGGCGACCCAACTGGTCGTGCCATTTTTTAAAGATGTCATGCCGCAACTGGGCCTGAGCTACCTGTTACTGACTTACTTCGTCATTGTTGGCACCAGTAATGCAGTAAACCTGACAGACGGTCTGGATGGGCTGGCAATTATGCCAACAGTGTTTGTTGCGGCCGGTTTCGGTCTGGTTGCCTGGGCCACCGGTAACGTGAACTTTGCCGAATACCTGCATATTCCTTATCTGCGTCATGCGGGGGAGCTGGTGATTGTCTGTACGGCAATTGTCGGTGCCGGTTTAGGCTTTTTGTGGTTTAACACCTATCCGGCACAGGTATTTATGGGCGATGTCGGCTCGCTGGCTCTGGGCGGTGCGCTTGGAACCATTGCGGTGCTATTACGTCAGGAATTCTTACTGGTGATTATGGGCGGGGTATTTGTAGTGGAGACTCTGTCGGTCATATTGCAGGTAGGATCGTTTAAGCTGCGCGGTCAACGTATCTTCCGCATGGCTCCTATCCATCACCACTATGAACTGAAAGGCTGGCCGGAACCTCGCGTTATCGTGCGTTTCTGGATTATTTCGTTAATGCTGGTTCTGATTGGACTGGCGACCCTTAAGGTACGCTAATGATGTCTGACTATCAGGGTAAAAAAGTTGTCATTATCGGGCTGGGGCTGACCGGCCTGTCCTGTGTTGATTTCTTTTTAGCCCGCGGAGTAACACCGCGGGTGGTTGATACCCGAATGTCCCCTCCCGGACTGGATAAATTACCGGAGCATCTGGAGCGTTACCTCGGGGGGATTAATGAGGACTGGTTGCTGGATGCCGATTTAATTATCGCAAGTCCGGGCATTGCACTGGCGCATCCGGCGCTGGCAGAAGCTGCCAAAGCCGGGGTGGAAATTATCGGTGATGTTGAACTGTTTTGCCGTGAAGCCAGCGCCCCTATCGTTGCGATTACCGGATCTAACGGTAAAAGCACCGTGACCACACTGGTGGGAGAAATGGCTAAAGCTGCCGGCTGGCAGGTCGGGGTAGGCGGTAATATTGGTTTACCTGCGCTGTCGTTGCTGGAAAAACCGGCACAGTTGTACGTACTGGAATTGTCCAGTTTTCAGCTGGAGACTACATATAGTCTTGCGGCAGCAGCGGCAACCATACTGAACGTTACCGAAGATCATATGGATCGTTATCCGCTCGGCATGCAGCAGTACCGCGCAGCCAAGTTGCGGGTTTACGAAAATGCCAGAGTCTGTGTCGTTAATACCGATGATGGGCTGACATTGCCGGTGAGGGGAGTGGATGACCGTTGCATCAGTTTCGGTGTGAATACCGGTGACTATCATCTGGACAGTCAGCAAGGCGCTACCTGGTTATGGGTAAAGGGCGAAAAAGTGCTGGATACCCGGGAAATGAAACTCACCGGCCAGCATAATTTTACCAATGCGCTGGCGGCACTGGCACTGGCTGACGCTGTCGGTTTGCCTCGGGTGTCCAGTCTGGAAGCACTCACCCGCTTTAGCGGGTTGAGTCACCGTTTTAATCTGGCCCACCGCAATAAAGGGGTGGACTGGATCAATGACTCGAAAGCGACCAATGTCGGCAGTACTGAAGCCGCGCTGAAAGGACTTAATGTTTCAGGAACATTATGGTTATTGCTGGGGGGCGATGGAAAATCAGCAGATTTCTCTCCTCTGCAACCCTACCTGCTCAAGGATAATCTTAAGATTTACTGCTTTGGCCGGGATGCGACTGAACTGGCGGCACTACGTCCTGAAGTCTCTGAGTGCAGAGAAACGTTACAGCAAGTGATGACAGAGATTGCCCCGCAGACCCGAGAGGGAGATATGGTATTGCTGTCTCCGGCGTGTGCCAGTCTGGATCAGTTTAAAAATTTTGAGCAACGGGGCGATCTTTTTACCCGGTTAGCTAAGGAGTTAGGCTAATGCGTATTCCGGGCCTGGCGCTTGCTGGCACCGCAGTTATGGCGATCACCGGTCGTTTAAGAGACTGGGTCATGGGGGCCAGAGAAAGTGATGATACTGCCATTATTCTCTATGACCGCACGTTGTTATGGCTGACCTTTGGTCTGGCAATTATTGGTTTTGTTATGGTGACCTCTGCGTCTGTTCCTGTGGGCCAGCGGATGAGTGATGACCCGTTCTACTTTGCGAAGCGTGACGCTTTCTATCTGGGACTTGGTTTCGCAATATCTCTGGTGACACTGCGGTTACCCATGTCTTTCTGGCAGCGTTATAGCAATGTCATGCTGCTGGCCTCGGTCGTGATGTTGCTGGTGGTTCTGGTGGTGGGAAGCTCGGTTAACGGGGCTTCACGCTGGATTGCGCTAGGGCCGTTGCGTATTCAGCCCGCTGAATTTTCTAAGCTGTCACTGTTTTGTTATCTCGCCAGTTATCTGGTGCGAAAGGTGGATGAAGTCCGGAGTAACTTCTGGGGGTTCTGTAAACCGATGGGGGTCATGGTCGTTCTGGCGGTATTACTGCTGGCTCAACCAGACCTCGGTACGGTCATTGTGTTGTTTGTTACCACTCTGGCGATGCTGTTTCTGGCCGGAGCAAAATTGTGGCAGTTCCTGGCGATTATCGGGTCCGGAATTTTTGCGGTTGTGTTGCTGATTATTGCTGAGCCCTATCGTATGCGACGTGTGACCTCTTTCTGGAACCCATGGGCCGATCCTTTCGGCAGTGGTTATCAGTTAACCCAGTCACTCATGGCCTTTGGTCGTGGTGAATTCTGGGGACAGGGACTGGGGAATTCGGTTCAGAAACTTGAATACTTACCGGAAGCACATACTGACTTTATCTTCTCGATTATTGGTGAAGAACTGGGCTTTTTCGGTGTGGTATTGGCACTTTTAATGGTATTCTTCGTCGCTTTTCGGGCGATGTCCATTGGCCGCAGAGCGCTGGAGTTAGATCAGCGTTTTTCCGGGTTTCTGGCCTGTGCTATCGGTGTCTGGTTTAGTTTTCAGGCGCTGGTTAACGTCGGGGCCGCTGCCGGAATGCTGCCAACCAAAGGTCTGACGTTACCCCTGATCAGTTACGGGGGATCGAGCCTGATTATTATGTCTACAGCGATAGTGCTGTTATTACGAATAGATTATGAAACGCGTCTGACAAAAGCACAGGCGTTTACCCGGGGTAGTCGATGAGTGGCAAACGACTGATGGTGATGGCCGGAGGAACCGGCGGACATGTGTTTCCGGGGCTGGCTGTTGCGCACCATCTGATGGATCAAGGCTGGCAGGTTCGCTGGCTGGGTACTGCAGACCGGATGGAAGCTGATTTGGTACCAAAGCATGGCATTGATATCGATTTTATTCGGATCAGTGGGTTGCGTGGTAAAGGGATAAAAGCACAGCTTATGGCGCCGCTTAGGATTTTTACTGCATGGCGACAAGCCCGGGCCATCATGAAGGCCTGGCAACCGGATGTGGTGCTGGGCATGGGTGGCTATGTTTCTGGTCCTGGTGGTCTTGCGGCCTGGAGCTGTGGCATCCCGGTGGTGCTACATGAGCAAAACGGGATTGCCGGTCTGACGAATAAAGGATTATCGAAGATAGCGCGTAAAGTGATGCAGGCTTTCCCGGGGGCTTTTCCCGATGCGGAAGTGGTTGGTAACCCGGTGCGGACCGATGTACTGGCGCTGCCAGCGCCGGAACAACGCTTTGCCGGAAGAGAAGGCCCGCTGAGGGTGCTGGTGATAGGGGGTAGTCAGGGAGCCAGAATCCTCAATCAGACTATGCCTCTGGTTGCTCAAAAAGCAGGGGAGAGTATTACCCTCTGGCACCAGACCGGTAAAGGCGCACTGGCGCAGGTGAATGAATTGTATGCCAGCGTCGGACAAACCGGACACCGGGTCGCTGAGTTTATTGATGATATGGCGGAAGCTTATGCCTGGGCTGATGTGGTGGTGTGTCGTTCGGGCGCATTGACGGTCAGTGAAATTGCGGCGGCAGGGCTACCGGCGATATTTGTTCCGTTTCAGCATAAAGATCGCCAGCAATACTGGAATGCTTTACCGCTGGAAAAAGTGGGAGCAGCAAGAATTTTCGAACAGCCAGATTTTAACGCTCAGGGTGTCGCCGACACCCTGGCGGGCTGGGATCGCCAACAGTTACTGACCATGGCCTTAAAGGCTCGTGCCATTGCGATTCCGGATGCCACTGAACGTGTGGCAACTGAAGTGGCGAAAGCCGCCAAATGAATAGTGCTCCAGAAGAGCAACTTCCCGGTGAAACGGGCAAAGTGATAACAGGTAGTGTGAATAAATGAATACTCAGCAATTAGCAAAACTTCGCTCTGTTGTGCCTGAAATGCGTCGGGTCAGGCATATCCATTTTGTTGGCATCGGTGGTGCTGGCATGGGCGGTATTGCTGAAGTGCTGGCAAATGAGGGGTATCAGATCAGCGGTTCTGATCTGGCGCCAAATCCGGTGACTCAGCACCTGAGTTCACTGGGTGTGACTATATACTTTAACCACCGGCCAGAGAATGTGACAGATGTCAGCGTGGTCGTGGTATCCAGTGCTATTTCTCAGGATAACCCTGAGCTGGTGGCGGCCCGTGAGGCCAGGATTCCGGTGATCCGCCGGGCTGAAATGTTGGCCGAACTGATGCGTTTCCGGCATGGGATTGCGATTGCCGGCACACACGGTAAAACCACTACCACGGCGATGGTTTCCAGCATCTATGCTGAAGGTGGTCTGGATCCGACGTTTGTTAATGGCGGTCTGGTGAAAGCTGCCGGAACTCACGCCCGGTTGGGTAGCAGCCGCTACCTGATAGCAGAAGCCGATGAAAGTGATGCATCATTCCTGCATCTTCAACCCATGGTTGCGATCGTCACCAATATCGAAGCAGACCATATGGATACCTATCAGGGTGATTTTGAAAACCTGAAACAGACGTTCGTGAACTTCCTGCATAACCTGCCATTTTATGGTCGCGCGGTGTTGTGTGTGGATGATCCTGTGATTCGTGAACTCATCCCACGAGTCGGGCGTCAGATAACAACGTATGGTTTCAGTGATGATGCTGACGTAAGAATTGAAAATTATCAGCAGCAGGGTGCCCGTGGTCACTTCCGGCTGGTGCGTCAGGATAAGCCGGTGATGGAAGTGACTCTGAATGCGCCAGGTCGTCACAATGCATTGAATGCTGCTGCGGCTGTCAGCGTTGCCACAGAAGAAGGCATCGATGATGCAGAGATACTGACTGCACTGGAGAACTTCCAGGGAACCGGCCGGCGTTTCGACTTGCTGGGGGAATATCCGACAGCTCCGGTAAACGGAACCCGTGGAACGGCGATGTTGGTGGATGACTATGGTCATCACCCTACAGAAGTTGATGCCACCATCAAAGCAGCAAGAGCGGGCTGGCCGGATAAGAAACTGGTGATGATATTCCAGCCACATCGTTATACAAGGACCCGTGATCTGTTTGATGATTTTGCCAACGTGCTGTGTCAGGTGGATGTGTTGCTCATGCTGGACGTCTATTCAGCCGGGGAGGCGCCGATTGCCGGAGCTGACAGCAGGGCATTATGCCGGTCAATCCGCAGCCGTGGAAAAGTTGATCCGATTTTGGTGGCAGACAATGAGTTGCTAGCGGAAATGCTGGCTCCGGTATTGAGTGGTAATGATTTGATTCTGGCTCAGGGAGCAGGGACAGTCGGTCGTATTGCCCGGACTCTGGCTGAGCATAAATTACAACCGGTTGCCCGCACGGAGGAGCAGCATGGTTGAAAAAATTGCTGTTCTGATGGGCGGAGCCTCGGCAGAACGAGAAGTTTCTCTTGAGTCAGGTCGCGCAGTCGTCGCCGGATTAGCTGCGGCAGGACGAAACGCTTATGGGATAGATACCCGTGAACAGTCGGTACTTAGCCTGAAAGAACAAGGTTTTACCCGTGCATTTATTGCCCTGCATGGCCGTGGCGGGGAAGATGGGACACTGCAGGCGGTACTGGATTTTATCGGTTTGCCGTATACCGGCAGTGGTGTGATGGCTTCGGCAATCACCATGGATAAAGCCCGTACTAAATGGTTGTGGCAGGGATGTGGATTGCCAACCAGTCGGTTTGTTTGTCTGACTCGTCAGCAGATGAGTGCAGGGTTAGACCAGTCGACTCTGGAGTCAGTTAAGGCGCTGGGACTGCCATTATTTGTAAAGCCTGGTAACGAAGGTTCCAGTGTTGGTATTAGCCGGGTTAACCATGCTGACGATCTGTTTGCCGCATTAGAACTTGCTTTTCAATATGATAGCGAAGTTCTGGTCGAAGCTTTTCTCAGCGGTGAAGAATATACGGTTGCAATTATTGGCAATAAAGTTCTGCCTTCAATACGAATTAAAGCTAAAACAGAATTTTACGACTACAATGCAAAATATCTCGCTGATGACACAGAATATTTTTGTCCGTCAGGGTTAGATGAACAACAACAGATTGCGCTGAATGAATTAGTATTGGCGGCATGGCATTCTTTAGGTTGCAGCGGATGGGGCCGTGTTGATGTCATGATGGACGGAGAGGGTAATTTCCAGCTGTTAGAGGTCAATACCTCGCCAGGCATGACCAGCCATAGTCTGGTGCCGATGGCAGCAAAGCAGGCAGGTATAGAGTTTTCGCAATTAGTGACCATGATTCTGGAGTTAACAGACTGATATGTCTCAGGCGGCTTTAAATACACGTAACCGGGAACCACAGGATCGTATGGGGTCCGGACGAAGTAATGGTTCGCGCCTGTTCGGAATGATCTTTCTGTTAATAGTCATCGGTGTCATGGTGCTGGGTGGTGTGATGGTAGTGAAATGGATGGATGATGCATCCCGTTTACCACTTTCGAAACTGGTGGTTACCGGAGACACGCATTACACCACTAACGATGATATCCGACAGGCAATTTTATCACTGGGCCCACCAGGCACATTTATGTCACAGAATGTGGATGTGATACAGCAGCAGATTGAGCGGTTGCCATGGATTAAACAGGTTAGTGTACGTAAGCAGTGGCCTGACGAATTAAAGATTCATCTGGTTGAATATGTTCCTGTAGCCCGTTGGAATGATCAGAATGTCGTGGATGCGGATGGAGTGTCATTCAGCTTACCTTTAAGCCAGTTGGGTAAGCAAGCGATGCCCATGCTTTACGGGCCAGAAGGCAGTGAGAAAGAGGTGATGGCTGGCTTCTATCAGATGAGCGATATGTTAAAGCCTTCGAAAGTTATTCTGAAGGCAGCTTCGATGACCGCACGACGTTCATGGCAGCTGGTCACCAGTGATGATATGAAAATCGAGCTGGGACGTGATGAAACAATGAAACGTCTACAACGTTTTATTGACCTTTACCCGGTACTGCTCAGGCAGGGGCAGGCGGAGAATAAACGGATAGGTTATGTGGACTTGCGGTATGACTCTGGTGCGGCAGTTGGTTGGGTAGCCGCCCCTGTTGATCCTCAGACCACTAACCAGCAACAAAAGCAGGCACAGGCTAAACAATAATGATCAAGGCAACGGACAGAAAACTTGTAGTAGGACTTGAAATCGGCACCGCTAAGGTTGCTGCCCTTGTAGGGGAGATTCTGCCCGATGGTATGGTCAACATTATCGGAGTAGGCAGCTGTCCATCCCGTGGGATGGATAAAGGCGGCGTAAACGATCTCGAGTCAGTGGTGAAATGCGTTCAGCGGGCGATAGACCAGGCTGAATTAATGGCTGACTGTCAGATATCGTCAGTTTACCTGGCGCTGTCTGGTAAGCATATCAGTTGTCAGAACGAAATCGGGATGGTTCCGATTTCGGAAGAAGAAGTAACCCAGGATGATGTAGAGAATGTGGTACATACGGCGAAATCAGTTCGTGTCCGTGATGAACACCGTATTTTGCACGTAATTCCTCAGGAATATGCCATCGACTATCAGGAAGGGATCAAAAATCCTGTAGGATTATCGGGAGTCAGGATGCAGGCGAAAGTGCATCTGATTACCTGTCATAACGATATGGCGAAAAACATCGTTAAAGCGGTTGAACGTTGTGGGCTAAAAGTGGACCAACTCATTTTCGCCGGACTGGCATCAAGTTATGCCGTTCTGACTGAAGATGAACGTGAACTGGGTGTCTGTGTGGTTGATATTGGTGGTGGTACAATGGACATGGCGGTTTATACCGGCGGAGCATTGCGACACACTAAAGTGATCCCTTATGCAGGGAATGTGGTGACCAGTGATATCGCCTATGCGTTTGGCACCCCGCCTACAGATGCGGAAGCGATTAAAGTCCGTCATGGTTGTGCCTTAGGTTCGATTGTGGGTAAAGACGAAAATGTCGAAGTCCCGAGTGTTGGCGGAAGACCACCACGCAGTCTGCAACGTCAGACGCTGGCTGAAGTTATCGAACCTCGTTATACCGAACTGTTAAACCTGGTGAATGACGAAATCCTGGAGCTTCAGGAACAGTTACGTCAGCAGGGAGTGAAGCATCATCTGGCTGCCGGCATCGTGTTAACCGGTGGGGCAGGGCAGATTGAAGGTCTGGCGGCTTGCGCACAACGGGTATTCCATACCCAGGTACGTATTGGTCAGCCTTTAAATATCACCGGCCTGACCGATTATGCGCAGGAACCCTACTATTCAACGGCTGTTGGCCTGTTGCATTATGGTAAGGAGTCGCATCTGGGTGGGGATGGTGATAGCGAGAAAAGAGCATCAGTCGGCGGTTGGTTTAAACGAATCAATAGTTGGCTTAAAAAAGAGTTTTAATTTTTACTAAAGGAGATCATGCTAACAGCATTTATGGTCTCCAGGCGACAGGCACATAACGGAGAGAAATCATGTTTGAACCTATGGAATTAACCAACGATGCGGTGATAAAAGTCATCGGCGTTGGCGGTGGCGGCGGTAACGCCGTAGAGCATATGGTACGCGAGCGTATCGAAGGTGTTGAATTCTTTGCAGTCAATACCGATGCTCAGGCATTACGTAAGACTGCTGTCGGTCAAACCATCCAGATTGGTAATAACATTACTAAAGGGCTGGGTGCGGGTGCGAACCCTGAAGTCGGCCGTAATTCGGCAGAAGAAGACCGTGAAGCATTACGCGCTGCGCTGGATGGTGCTGATATGGTGTTTATCGCTGCGGGTATGGGCGGTGGTACCGGAACAGGTGCTGCACCGGTAGTCGCTGAAGTTGCTAAAGATCTGGGTATCCTGACAGTGGCTGTTGTGACTAAGCCATTTAATTTTGAAGGCAAAAAGCGTATGGCTTTTGCTGAGCAGGGTATTGCTGAACTTTCCAAGCATGTTGACTCATTAATCACCATTCCAAATGACAAACTGCTGAAAGTGCTTGGTCGTGGTATTTCGCTGCTGGATGCTTTTGGCGCTGCGAACGATGTATTAAAAGGGGCTGTTCAGGGTATCGCTGAACTGATCACCCGTCCTGGCCTGATGAACGTCGACTTTGCTGACGTACGTACAGTGATGTCTGAAATGGGTTACGCCATGATGGGTTCCGGCGTTGCCTGTGGTGAAGATCGTGCTGAAGAAGCGGCTGAAATGGCTATCTCCAGCCCGTTACTGGAAGATATCGATCTGTCAGGTGCGCGTGGCGTGCTGGTTAACATCACCGCTGGCTTCGACCTGCGTCTGGATGAGTTCGAAACCGTCGGTAATACTATCCGTGCATTTGCATCAGATAATGCGACCGTGGTTATCGGTACTTCACTGGATCCGGAAATGAACGACGAACTGCGTGTCACTGTGGTCGCGACCGGTATCGGCATGGACAAACGTCCTGAGATAACCCTGGTGACGAACAAAAATGCCAGCCAGCCAGTAATGGACCACCGTTACCAGCAGCATGGTCTGACACCATTACCCCAGGAACAAAAACCTGCGGCTAAAGTAGTCAATGACCCGGCTAGCCAGGCGAATAAAGAGCCTGATTATCTTGATATTCCAGCATTTTTGCGTAAGCAGGCTGACTAAGAATATACCGATATTTGGCCTTGCTCGCTCTTTGTGCTAAAATGGCGGCAACAAAGTAGTGTATAGTCATGAACGAAGAGTAATTTTGCGAGATTAATACGATGATCAAACAAAGGACATTAAAACGTATTGTTCAGGCGACAGGTATCGGTTTACATACCGGTAAGAAAGTCACCCTGACTCTGCGCCCTGCGTCGGCCAATACCGGGGTCATCTATCGTCGCACAGACTTGAATCCACCGGTGGATTTTCCGGCTGATGCAAAATACGTGCGCGATACCATGCTGAGTACCTGCCTGGTTAACGACGAAGGTGTGCGTATTTCAACCGTCGAGCATTTAAATTCGGCGCTGGCCGGGCTGGGTATCGACAATATTATTGTAGAAGTTGATGCGCCAGAAATCCCGATTATGGATGGTAGTGCTGCACCGTTCGTTTATCTGCTGCTGGATGCAGGGGTTGAAGAACTTAACAGCGCTAAAAAATTCGTTCGTATTAAACAGGCTGTACGTGTTGAAGACGGTGATAAATGGGCAGAGCTGAAACCCTACAATGGTTTTTCTCTTGATTTTACTATCGACTTTAAACACCCGGCGATTGATGCAAGTTCACAGCGTTATCAGCTGAACTTCTCAGCCGATGCATTTGTTCGCCAGATTAGCCGTGCCCGTACCTTCGGATTCATGCATGAAATCGAATATCTGCAGTCTCGTGGCCTGTGCCTGGGCGGTAGTCTTGACTGTGCGATTGGCCTGGATGAATTCCGTGTACTGAATGAAGATGGCCTTCGTTTTGAAGACGAGTTTGTTCGCCACAAAATGCTGGATGCTATCGGTGACTTATTTATGTGTGGTCATAACGTGATTGGTGCATTTACTGCATTCAAATCCGGACATGCACTGAATAACAAGTTGCTGCAGGCGGTACTGGCAAAACAGGAAGCCTGGGAATGGGCAACCTTTGAAGATGAAGCCGAATTGCCTCAGGCGTTTAAAGCACCGAATCTGGTTCTGGCCTGATAAAATCTAAGGACAGCAGGAATTACTGATACTCTCTCCGGTCAGTAAGCCTGCTGTTTTTTGTTCCCGCCTGATATTCTGCCGAAAAAACCAGCAAATATCCCGAATTTCTTTGCCGGCTCCTTATTCTCTGATGTTGAAAACTGTCATTAGTGTTACTATCTCTGATATATCAAATGACATGTCCGGCTGGTTTTTGCAGGGATAGCTGAATTTCCCCCGAATGTGTGTACACCCGTATTCAATGGACAGATTGTGATCGGACTCTTTTCACGTTGGCGACAACTTGGCATGCGTTATTTCTGGCCGCATCTCCTGCTGGGGATGGTCGCGGCGAGCCTTGGCCTGCCGGTAGCGAATGCGCAGGCGCTTGAGTCCGGAAATGGTGCGGATGTTCCAGCTAATACCCTGTTCATCGGCAACACTGTCCCGTTTGAAAACCTGTTGCGGAGTCGTTCGACGGTACGTCGCCCCGGGGTGAGTGTAGATTACTGGCATCAGCATGCTATTCGGGTGGTAATTCGCCATCTGTCATTTTCCCTGCCGCAGATTCAGCCAGAAACACAGCAACAACTATTACCACTGGCAGTGCAAAAAATTGCAGTACTGCAGTCACTGCATGCTCTGCTAACCACCAGGCCTCCTGCCGGTGTGGTGATTTCCCGCCCGCGTCCTGAGGGTAACCGGACTCCTTCTGTTTTTAATAGTGGCCTCTGGCTGGCCGGGACCCAGGGCATCCGTGCCGGACCCGTGGCCGCCTGAAATCAAGCAAACAATTACCCCCAATTTTTTGCAGCAAATTTTTGCTGAATTGAGATTATAAAAAAATGGTCATTAAATTATTAACTAAAATTTTTGGTAGCAGTAATGATCGTACTTTACGCCGTATGCGTAAAACGGTTGATATTATTAATAAAATGGAACCTAAGTTCACTGCGCTGACTGATGAACAACTGAAAGGAAAAACAGCAGAGTTCCGTGCCCGTCTGGAAAAAGGTGAAGTGCTGGAAAGCCTGATTCCCGAGGCCTTCGCCACGGTTCGTGAAGCCAGTCGCCGAATCTTTAATATGCGCCATTTCGATGTGCAGTTAATGGGTGGGATGGTGCTGAATGAGCGTTGCATTGCAGAGATGCGTACCGGTGAAGGTAAAACCCTGACAGCAACTTTGCCTGCTTATCTGAATGCATTGTCAGGTAAAGGTGTGCACGTGGTGACGGTCAACGATTATCTGGCCCAGCGTGATGCGGAAAATAACCGTCCGTTATTTGAATTCCTCGGCCTGACGGTCGGTATTAACCTGCCAGGAATGCCGGCTCCTGCTAAGCGTGAAGCCTATGGCGCGGATATCACCTACGGCACCAATAACGAATATGGTTTTGACTACCTGCGCGACAACATGGCATTCAGCCCGGAAGAGCGCGTTCAGCGTAAACTAAACTACGCCCTGGTGGATGAAGTTGACTCCATCCTGATCGATGAAGCTCGTACCCCACTGATTATTTCCGGTCCGGCAGAAGACAGTTCTGAGCTGTATATCAAGGTCAATAAAATTATTCCTCATCTGGTGCGTCAGGATAAAGAAGACTCTGACACTTTCCAGGGAGAGGGCGATTTCTCTGTTGATGAGAAATCCCGCCAGGTGCATTTGACCGAACGTGGGCTGGTGAAGATTGAACAGCTGCTGGTCAGTCAGGGAATCATGGAAGAAGGTGAGTCGCTGTATTCTCCTACCAATATCATGTTGATGCATCACGTTACAGCTGCACTGCGTGCTCATGCGTTATTTACCCGTGATGTTGACTACATCGTAAAAGACGGTGAGGTAGTTATCGTTGATGAACATACAGGACGTACCATGCAGGGCCGCCGTTGGTCAGATGGTTTGCATCAGGCGGTAGAAGCTAAAGAAGGGGTGGAAATCCAGAACGAAAACCAGACTCTGGCATCTATCACCTTCCAAAACTATTTCCGGTTGTATGACAAGCTGGCCGGAATGACCGGGACTGCCGATACCGAAGCCTTTGAATTCAGTTCTATCTACAAACTGGATACGATTGTACTGCCGACTAACCGTCCGATGGTCCGTAAAGATCTCCCGGATCTGGTCTATATGACAGAGAAAGAGAAAATTGATGCCATCATCGAAGATATCCGCGAGCGCACCGCTAACGGTCAGCCAGTACTGGTCGGTACTATTTCGATCGAGAAATCAGAGGTCGTATCTCATGAGCTGACTAAAGCCGGAATTAAGCATAATGTTCTGAATGCTAAATTCCATGCCAGCGAAGCTGACATCATCGCCCAGGCTGGTCAGCCGTCAGCGGTGACGATTGCGACCAACATGGCGGGACGTGGTACCGATATTATGCTGGGCGGTAGTTGGCACGCTGAAGTTGAGGCTCGTGAGAACCCGTCTGAAGAAGAAATTAGTGCTATCAAAGACGAATGGCAAAAACGTCATGATGCAGTTTTAAACTCAGGTGGTTTGCATATCATCGGTACTGAACGTCATGAATCTCGTCGTATCGATAACCAGCTGCGCGGTCGTGCCGGTCGTCAGGGGGATAAAGGTTCTTCCCGTTTTTATCTGTCAATGGAAGATGCACTGATGCGTATTTTTGCCTCAGACCGTGTGTCGGGCATGATGCGTAAACTGGGGATGAAACCAGGCGAAGCCATTGAGCATCCATGGGTGACCAAAGCTATCGCTAATGCACAGCGTAAAGTGGAAAGCCGTAACTTTGATATCCGTAAACAGTTGCTTGAATACGATGATGTTGCGAGCGATCAGCGTCGTGCAATCTATACACAGCGTAATGAATTACTGGATGTGTCTGATGTGAGTGAGACCATTAATGGTATTCGCGAAGATGTCATGACGGCGACTATCGACAGCTATATTCCGCCACAGTCTCTGGAAGAGATGTGGGATATTCCGGGGCTGGAAGAGCGGTTACGCAATGACTTCGATCTGAATCTGCCTATTGCTGAGTGGCTGGATAAAGAACCGGAGCTGCATGAAGAAACATTACGCGAACGTATTATGCAACGCACTCTGGAGAATTACAGAGAGAAAGAAGTTGTCGTCGGTGCGGATATGATGCGTAACTTTGAAAAAGGTGTAATGCTTCAGACACTGGATTCATTGTGGAAAGAGCATCTGGCGGCCATGGATTATTTACGTCAGGGCATCCATTTGCGTGGTTATGCACAAAAAGATCCGAAACAGGAATATAAACGTGAATCTTTCTCTATGTTCTCTAACATGTTGGAATCACTGAAATATGAAGTGATCAGCACCCTGAGTAAAGTTCAGGTTCGCATGCCAGAAGAAATTGAAGCGCTTGAGCAACAACGTCGTGAAGAAGCAGAACGTTTAGCCAGCCAGCAGCAGCTTAGTCATGTGGATTCTGATACTGCCGCTGCCGAAGAGTTAGCTTCTCAAAGCGGTGAGCGTAAAGTCGGGCGTAATGATCCCTGTCCTTGTGGTTCAGGTAAAAAATTCAAGCAATGTCATGGACGAATTGCCTGAGTGACCTGTCACCGGCCGTAAGGCCGGCTTATTGCGACTCATAAGAAGAAGGTTCATGGTGACATGGACCTTTTTATTGGCCGTTATTCCCGGGTATCACTACAGAATTGTCATGACATCGGGATTTTATTTCCGGCAAACAACGAATATTAAGGTAATCAATGAAACATCTTCAGGTAGCGGTAGGTATTATTCGGGATCCTGCGCGGGGGATTTTCCTCGCCCAACGTTCGTCGACTTCACATATGGCAAACAAATGGGAGTTTCCTGGCGGAAAAATTGAACAAGGTGAAACTGCTGAGCAGGCGCTGAAGCGTGAACTTATGGAAGAAACTGGCATTGAAGTGATTTCTGCACAACCGGCCGGGAGTGCTGACCACACCTATGATAATGTCCGGGTCAGCCTGCACTTTTTTATTGTTGAACAGTGGAACGGCGAACCCTGGGGGAAAGAAGGGCAGCCACAGCGCTGGGTAGCACAGCAGGATCTTCAGGCAGACGAATTCCCGCCGGCTAATCATCAACTGGTTGGCAAACTGGTTGCCGGCGAGCTGTAATCCTGAGAGGGGCAATGCGATGGCATCCAGCCCCTGTCTGTGGGCTGGGTTATTCTCCGCTCCACTCTTCGTCTTCAGAAAGTTTATCATCCACCGGGATACGTTTTTCCTCAGCGGCCCACTCACCCAAATCGATCATCTGGCAACGTTTTGAACAAAACGGCCGCCATGGACTGAGCTCATTCCAGATGACATCTTTTTTGCAAGTAGGGCATTGAACTGTGACGATCTCTTCCTGCATACATTCCTCTTAACAACATGCGAGTTCAAACTGTAACCGGGACGGTATTTCTCCGCCGCCAGTGTCCATCGGTAAAAAACGGATGGCGTAACGATTTTTATGACCGGAAATCTGCGGGTAAAGCGCAGTGCTGTTATCCACCTTCAACCTGAGTAAATCGGCATCCTCGGCAGTATCCTGGAAAAAACCATTCAGGCTTGTTTGGGGCTGAAAATTCCCGGACTGGCGGATAAGTTCCAGGACTGAAGTCAGGCTTTCACGCAGTGGTTCCAGGGTAGTATACCATTCTGTGACCTGGGCCTGGCGTTCATCTTCCGGCAGGTTTAGCCATACATGCAGGGCAGGCAGGTCAAAACTACAACATCCGCCGGGGATGCTCAGACGCTGCCGGACCTGACTGATAAACCGGTCTTCGCGCAGTTGTTGTCCCATACGAGGCGCTGTCATCAGTCGCGCTGACTGGCCTTTCAACTGCTGCAGTAGTTCTGTCACCCTGAGAGTGTCGACCCCGCTGACACTCAGCCAGCTTTGCAGTTTCAATTGCTGACGATCCAGCTCTTTGACGAGATCTGCCCGCATATCGCCGCGATCGAAAATATCCAGTAAATCGCCGATACCACGGAAAAAACTCAAAGCGGAGACCGGATCACTGACCGGCATACTCCCGCTCAATTGCTGCATGAGATACTCAATTCTCAACCAGGTACGCATCTTTTCATTTAACGGATATTCAAACAGCACAACAGAGCTCATGGTACCGATCCTTTTTTTGCTGACGCCAGTAACTGATAGCGTTGGTGTAGCATTGCCACGACCTGCTGCTGTTCATCCGGTGAGCCGGAATTATCAATCACATCATCGGCAATCTGTAAGCGAGATTGCCGGCTGGCCTGAGCCGTCAGAATGTCAGCGGCCTGCTGACGCGTAATATTATCTCTGGCCATGGTGCGCCGAATCTGTGTTTCTTCATCGATATCGACTACCAGCACCCGGTCTGCCCGGTCTTGCAGACCATTTTCTGTGAGAAGTGGCACGACCCAAAGGCACCAGTCGTCGGTAATTTCGTTGATCAATTGTTGTGTCTGTTGCTGAATCAATGGATGCAACAGACCATTCAGCCATTGCTTACTGCCGGGATCAGCAAAAATTCGCTGCCGTAGCCAGCTCCGGTTTAGATTTCCTTCAGGCAATAAGGCCTGTGGACCAAAGTGAATGCGGATTTCGCTAAGAGCCGGTGAGCCGGGTTCGACGACCTGACGGGCAATAATGTCTGCATCGACAATTTTCACCCCTAACCGGGCGAACATCTCTGCGATAGTGGTTTTGCCGCTACCAATACCTCCGGTTAGCGCAACAACATAAGGCATATTGCATATATCCTGACAGTAAGCGGGCGAATCAAAATGCAGAGTAACTTACGGATGTCGAAAATTATCTCAGTCTGAATAAGCGAATTGTAGCTCAATAAAAACCAAAAACGCAGCCTTGTTGTTGCTTTATTGCAGCGTATGATAACACTGGAAGGAACATACGATGTCTCACTGTAACAGGAACGGACTAAATTATGCGTATTGAAGAAGATATCAAACTGGGATTCAAGGATGTCCTGATCCGGCCGAAGCGCTCTACACTCCAAAGCCGCTCGCAGGTTGAACTTAGCAGGGATTTTACCTTTAAACACTCCGGACTGAACTGGTCCGGGGTGCCGGTGATTGCTGCCAATATGGACACTGTCGGAACTTTTCAGATGGCAACGGCGCTGGCTGATTTTGGGATGCTAACCGCAGTCCATAAACACTACAGTGTTGAACAGTGGCAGCAATTCTTGCAGGATACTCCGGAAAAGGTGCTCAGTCATGTGATGGTATCTACCGGAACATCAGCTGCTGATTTCGGGAAGTTGAAACAAATACTGGCACTGTCGTCCGGGCTGAATTTTATCTGTATCGATGTGGCGAATGGTTACTCAGAACACTTTGTTAATTTTCTACAGCGTGCCCGGGAAGCCTTCCCGGATAAGACAATTTGTGCCGGCAATGTGGTCACTGGTGAAATGGTGGAAGAGCTGATCCTCACGGGAGCCGATATTGTCAAAGTCGGTATTGGGCCGGGGTCAGTGTGTACCACCAGGGTGAAAACCGGCGTGGGTTACCCCCAGTTATCTGCCGTGATTGAATGTGCAGACGCCGCTCACGGGCTGGGTGGACAGATAGTCAGTGATGGCGGCTGCAGTGTGCCTGGAGATGTTGCTAAAGCGTTCGGGGGGGGTGGTGATTTTGTTATGCTCGGGGGGATGCTGGCCGGCCATGATGAATGTGAAGGCACCATTGTGGAAGAGAATGGTCACTCTTATATGTTGTTTTATGGCATGAGTTCGGAATCCGCAATGAAACGCCATTCAGGCAGTGTCGCAGAGTATCGTGCCGCAGAAGGCAAGACTGTTCGCTTGCCGTTGCGGGGGCCTGTTGAGCCGACAGTCAGGGATATCCTGGGAGGCTTACGTTCCGCTTGTACTTATGTGGGAGCGGAACGGTTAAAGGAACTGACTAAGCGTACTACCTTTATCAGAGTGGCAGAGCAGGAAAACCGGACCTATAACGGTCAGGAGTAATGACCGGGCAGCCTGCGTGTTTAACCTGTCTGCAGGCTGCTGTTGAATCTGGCAGAAACTGAATGGGTCTGTGATCTCAGCAAGGGGGAGTTCAGGCCAGTCGGTGCTAATGTTGCTGGTTTTCATTTCCCTGTGGGCTGACTGATTACGACAGGGACAGCTTTATCGGATGTTTTTGAAAGGCTGAGCCCTCATTTTTTGCCAGTCTCTTTACCAGAAAAATTTTTGACTGCAACAACAAAGCCTCACCAGTGCTAAGGTCCCGGAGCGCATCGCTATAACAGGGCCTCACCCAGACTGAACATGGGTAAATACATTGCCACTAAAATGCTGCCGGTAATGATTCCGGTAATGAGTAACATGACAGGTTCCACGGATGCTGTAAGGTCTGCTGTAGTCCTGCTGGCCTGGGTTTCGTACCAGTCGGCCAGGCGGCCAAATAAGTGGTCCAGAGTCCCAGTCTGTTCACCTAACCGGGTCAGCATATAGCAGAGTGGCGGGAAACCCACTTGTTGAATTAAGCCTGATGACAAGGATTGCCCTTGTTCAATATGCATGCGGAGATTGTCCAGCCCCTGTTGCCAGAGTATGCCATGTTGAAGCTCTTCGGTGATTTTAAGTCCCTCCCTCAGTGGTAACCCTGACTGTTGCGTCAGTGCCAGTACGCTGAATATCTGTGCCAGGATGGTGGACTGCCACAGTACTCCAGCCAGAGGTAGTCGCAACATAAAGCGTTGTTCAGTCAGTTGCCATGCGTGATTACTTCGTCGCTTGATTCGCCATCCGAAAATTAAGGTGATTAAGAGCACTACAATTCCTGGCAAAATGGCTATCAGGTTATCTGATAACGAAATCAACAGCCGGGTGAATTCTGGTAACGGGGTATTTGATGAACGGTAAATCGCGGCAAATTCTGGCAAAACCCATAATAACATCCCGCTACTGATTAGCACCGTCAGTAACAGCATGAACAGTGGATAGCGCATGGCCTTGAAGAGTTGCTGTTTCAACTGTAACTGTCGTTGCTGCTGCTGAGCCAGTTTAATGCAGCAATATTCCAGTTGTCCGGTCTGCTCTCCGGCACTGACCAGTGAAATACAGACCGGCGGGAAAATTTCTGGCCACTGCCGAAGTGCTACTGAAAATGATTGTCCGGAAAGTATTTGCTGTTGCAACTGCAGCATTACTGACCGCCAGTGTCTTGCCGGATGGCTGCCAGCCAGCAGACTCAAACCGTCAGCCAGCGGTAAGCCAGCCTGTAACAGTGTACCCGTCTGGCTGAAGAACAGTATCCTCTCTGGCCAGCGCCAGTGACGGGCTGAGTAGGTTTTCCTTCGGATGATCTCTGTTGCCACCAGACCTTCAGTCTGCATGAAATCGACCAGTTGCTGCCGTGTTCTGACCAGTGTTGAACCGGCACAATATTCTCCCTGACGATTTACGGCTTGCCAGTCAAACAATATTGAATGATCCACCAGGTCCTCCGGTTATCCTGACCACTTCAGCCCATGACGTTTGGCCCTCTCTGACGGCATTCAGCCCGGCAACGAATAACGTTTGCATCCCCTGGCGGATAGTGATGGCCTTCAACTCCTCTGCAGAGGCATCCCGGGCAATAGCCTGATGGAGCTCTCCCTGTACAGTCAGTATTTCAAATAATGCGATACGACCATAATACCCCGAAAAGCAGTGGTCACAGCCGACAGGCAGCCAGTGTGTTAAACAGGGTTCTCCAAACGACGCAGGAAGTGTTATCTCTGTTGCTGACACTCTGCGGCAGTGATAACAGAGTTTACGAACCAGTCGCTGCGCAATAACCAGTTTGAGGGAGGCTGCGAGCAGATAGCCGGCTATGCCCATTTGTCGCAGGCGAATAAGTGTTTCATGGGTTGAATTGGTATGCAGTGTGGAAAGAACCAGGTGCCCGGTTTGTGCGGCTTTAACGGCTATTTCGGCGGTTTCATTATCCCGTATTTCGCCAATCATAATGACATCAGGATCCTGACGGAGTAATGCCCGTAAAATTCGGGCGAAATCCAGACCTGCTTTGCTGTTAATCTGTGACTGATTTATACCATTGAGCGGCATTTCAACAGGATCTTCAACACTACTGAGATTTTTATCACTGGAGTTAAGTTTGTTCAGCAGACTATAGAGGGTAAAGGTTTTTCCGCTTCCCGTCGGCCCGGTCACCAGAATCATTCCCTGAGGCTGTTTAAGCACATCAAGAACTTGTCGTAAATCATGCTCACTTAGTCCTAACTGTTGTGGGTCCAGAGTTGCAGGAAGTAACTGTAGCCGCCTGAGTACCAGTTTTTCTCCGAGCCTTGTTGGTAAGGTCGATAAACGAAAGCTGTGATTCTCTCCGTTTATTTCAAGTGATAACTGACCATCCTGAGGCAAGCGAGATTCGGCAATATCCAGTCCTGCCAGAATCTTAAACCTGGCGATCAGTGCCTGAGCTGTACAGGAGCCGGGAAGACTGGCAGGTTGTAGTAAGCCATCAATGCGTAGCCGGATGACGGTTCCCTGCTGAGTTTGCTCAAGATGAATATCTGATGCCCGCTGCCTGACGGCAAGATGCAATAGTTGGCTGGCAATCTGTGGAACTCCTGGCGCTTCATATTCGGGAACTTCCTGAGTCAGATGGGAAGGCTGATTCCTGAGATGACTTTCAATTCTGGCCTCTGGCCAGATCTCAAATTCCACCTGGCACTGGCTGGCAAAACATAATGTTTCGATAACTTCCGCAGAGGGCTGTGAAGTCACAGCCAGTATCATACGTTGGTGATCGCGGAAAATAATACAGGCAGGGAGCTGGCGGCAGAGGAGGTCCAGAGGTAAAGATGTCATAGATCCTCCGGCTGATCTCTGAATCTGAACTGACTCTGACAGTTATTGAGTAATAAGCGATTTTCACTCTGGCATTTCTTGTACCACTGTAAATCACCCTTTTTAGGATCCCAGTGCGGGAAAAGTTGGACACGCAGGCCTTTCAGTGTCTCGAGCCCATTCAGTGTGATCTGCCCGTTGCTGATGGTTACTTTTTCAGTGTAACGGGAACCCTTTTCGCCAGGAATACCATAGGTTTCTGTATTACAGTTTTGTACGCTCCCTGTTTCCATGGCACAGAGTTCAATCGCCGTTTTATAAGGCATCATCAGTTGCAGCATATCGGTGATAGCGGCTTTCTGCAGGTAGTTCTGATAAGCCGGTAATCCAATGGCACTGAGGATGGCGATGATAGCAATAACGATCATCAGTTCTGTCAGCGTAAATCCTTGCTGGTTATGCATGCTGTCCTCCTTAGCAATGAGTCGGGAGAATAACGTGGTCATGCCAGCAACTCATGCGCGCGACAATCACACTGAGAAAGGACTCTGCGTGATTGTCGGAATATTACATCGTTGCAATAAATTGTGCGGGATGGCTTTAAAATCGTTTTGCGCTGTTAACCTGTAATTATCGATCGGAGGTCTTAAATTGCAGCGATATACTCAGAGACCTCTGGTGGCGAATCAGGGCGTCTGCAGCGACATAACTGATACCCGTCTGCAGCAGTGTGGCAAGTTCAACCGCGTCAATATTACCCCCGGCTTCCAGATGTGTTTGTGCTGAGTTTTTTCTGGTCAAGGTGACGGCGGTGGTGATCTCTGCCGGAGTAAAGCCGTTAAGCAAAATAAAATTAGCCTCAGCACTGATCGCTTCTGACAACTGTTGTTGAGACGTTACTTCAATTTCAACTGGCCGATCCGGGTCTATCCAGCGGGCATTTTCTACTGCCTCTAATACTGAACCACAGGCAATAATATGATTTTCCCGCAGCGGAATCATGTCGCTAAAGTCCATGCATCCAAACTGTTTCGTCCCTGTTAGCAGGGCATATTTCAGACTGTTAGTGCCGGGAGTATTCCCCAGACTGTCGATTAAGCGGGTCCCCGACCCGACAAGCTGTTGAGCGAACGCATTAATTTGCGTGGCAACGCCGGAAAAATTTTGCAAAAAATGGACAACTACACTCTCTGCCACCAGTAATGCTGACGCAGGACCGCTGAGGGTTGCCAGTGTTTGCCCGGCCTGAATGGTATCCGCATCGTTGACTTGCCATTGCACATTGATACTGGTATCCAACTGTCTGAATACCTCATCTGCCCAGTCTTTCCCGCAGAAAATACCGGTTTCCTTGCAGACAATAATGGCGTGTCCGGGTTTAACGCCTGACAGGGTAGGGGCGGGGTGCGCATTTTTCAGTGCTAACTGAACAGACTCAGGAATTTCTGTCTGAATTCGTTCCAGTAAGAGTTGGCGACAGTGTTCTGCGGCGTAATGGCTAATCGGCATAAGGCGGTTTGCTCCTTTTATGGCGGGAATAAATACTGTAGCCTGAAGCGCAACACACCACCAGTTGAATAGAGTAACCAGTTGAGTATCAGGTTAAGCATCGGAATAACCACAATAAACACAGAATACTGGTCTGTATTATCAGGAAACAATATCATGCCAGTATTTATGATATTCTCAAATTCAGGCGGGGAAACGGCACAGGTATGAAAATAGAATCAGGCTGGCTGACAGAGGCAAGAAAGGTACCTTCAGAGCATTTTAATGAGCGTCCTGAAGATACCAGCCCCTGGTTACTGGTGGTACATAATATCAGCCTGCCGCCGGGGAAATTCGGCGGGCCCTGGATTGATCAGCTTTTTACCGGCTGCCTTGACCCACAAGCAGATCCCTATTTCAAAGATATTGCTGAGCTCAAAGTCGCTGCGCATTGTCTTATTCGCCGTGACGGAGAAATTGTCCAGTATGTGGCTTTTGATAAACGGGCCTGGCATGCCGGTCAGTCCTGTTACCAGGGGCTTAGTAATTGTAATGATTTCTCTGTCGGTATCGAACTGGAAGGAACCGATACTCTTCCCTATACCGAACAGCAGTATCAGGCACTCTGTCAGCTAACCCGTACCCTGATGAATTGTTATCCGATTAAGAGTGAACATATTACCGGGCACAGTGATATCGCACCCGGCAGGAAAACGGACCCGGGAGAGGCATTCGACTGGTACTATTACCGGCAGAAATTGCTCGCCATGACAAATAAGTAAACCGGAATAAATGAAGAGAAAGGCTGGAAAGTATGACGTTATTTAGTTTGTTAATGGTTCTCGGCTGGGAACGTTTATTTAAGCTCGGTGAGCACTGGCAGCTTGAGCACCGCCTGAGACCGGTGTTTCGCGGACAAACGCATTTCTCGATGGTGCGAACCGGCGGAATGGTCATTCTGGCCATGTTAATCACTCTGGTACTGGTACTCAGCTTAAAAGGAATATTATTTGGTATTGCCTCTTTATTATTATGGGTTGTTGTCGGAGTTCTGTGCATTGGTGCCGGGGTGACTCGTCGGCACTACCATGCTTATCTGAAGTCTGCCAGCCATGATGATAATGTTGCTCATCAGGCAATGGCAGAAGAGTTAAGTATGATCCACGGTTTGCCGGATACTGCCAACGAACGCGTATATCTGCGGGAACTGCAAAACGCACTGTTGTGGATTAACTATCGCTTTTACCTCGCACCATTGTTCTGGTTCGTGGTCGGTGGTCCCTGGGGACCGGTAACGCTGATGGGCTATGGTTTTTTACGCGCCTGGCAGGGCTGGCTGGCAGCCAATAATACGGCGGCAGAGCGTGAACAATCAGGTGTCGACCGGTTGCTGTTTGTCATCGACTGGATTCCGGTGCGTCTGGCAGGGTTAGCCTATGCGCTCCTAGGCCACGGTGAAAAAGCTTTACCGGCATGGTTCAGGTTTATGTCAGATGTTCGCCACAAGCCTTATCAGGTTCTGACACAACTGGCTCAGTTTTCACTGGAGCGTGACCCCTGCACTGATAAAGTCGAAAAACCACGTATTGCAGTGGCGCTGGCGAAAAGAATTACCCTGGTGCTGGTAGTTGTCGTGGCATTACTCACGATTACCGGGACGTTGTTGTAACCGGGGTAGGGATTTATCATCGTAAAAAAACGGGCGCAGTGAGAACTGCGCCCGTTTTTGTTTATCATTTTATCTTTTCCGATCTGTATCAGGCCGCCTGATTTTTGCGGGTGAACCGGTAACCGATAGCCAGAATTACCAGCCAGACCGGAATCAGCCACACAGAGATAGCCATACCCGGGGTCATCACCATGATGACCAGAATGGCCAGCATAAACAGCAGGCATATCCAGTTGCCCAGTGGATAGAACAGTGACGGGAAACGGGTGACCACCCCTTGTTTATCTTTGGCTTTGCGGAATTTCAGGTGAGCCAGGCTTATCATCGCCCAGTTGATCACCAGCGCAGATACCACCAGAGACATCAGCAGGCCAAAGGCTTCTGCTGGCATCAGGTAGTTAATTAATACACCAATGGCGGTGGCTAGTGCCGACAGACCCAATGCCACATAAGGAACACCACGACGGTCCACTTTTAGCAAGGAACGCGGCCCGTTGCCTTGTTTGGCCAGACCGTACAACATCCGACTGTTACTGTATACGCAACTGTTATATACCGATAATGCCGCAGTCAGGATAACGACATTCAGGGCATTAGCCACCAGACTGTCGCCCAGTTCATGGAAAATCATGACAAACGGACTACCACCTTCAACGACCTTAGTCCACGGATAAAGAGACAGCAGGATAGTCAGGGAGCCAATATAAAAAATCAGGATACGGTAGATAACCTGATTGGTGGCTTTCGGAATACTGATTTCAGGATTGTCGGCCTCTGCCGCTGTAATCCCTACCAGTTCCAGTCCACCAAAGGAAAACATAATGACGGCCAGTGACATCACAAGCCCGGTAATTCCATGTGGGAAAAATCCGCCTACCTGCCAGATATTCGTCACAGATGCGCCCGGCGCGCCACTACCGCTGAACAGCATCCAGCCGCCGAAAATGATCATACCCACCACGGCGGCGACTTTAATGATAGAAAACCAGAATTCCATCTCACCGTAAATTTTGACATTTGTCAGGTTGATGACGTTGATCAGCACGAAGAAGATCGCGGCAGATACCCAGGTCGGGACTTCAGGCCACCAGTACTGGATATATACGCCTACCGCGGTGAGTTCTGCCATGGCCACCAGCACATAGAGCACCCAGTAATTCCAGCCAGAAGCAAATCCGGCAAAACTGCCCCAGTATTTATAGGCAAAGTGGCTGAAAGAACCGGCTACCGGTTCTTCAACCACCATCTCTCCCAGTTGGCGCATAATCATAAATGCAATAAATCCGCCGATGGCATATCCCAGAAGTACCGAGGGTCCGGCCATTTTAATCGTTTGAGCAATCCCAAGAAACAGGCCAGTCCCAATGGCACCCCCCAGAGCGATCAACTGAATATGACGGTTTTTCAACCCTCTCTTCAGTGTGTCCTCTTGCTGTTTTTCCATACAAACCTCGTGATGATGAACAGAGCGACTATTCACAGTGTCGAATGCCGCTATTTATATGACTATGATTATTATTTTTACCCTGTGACTCGCGGTGAGAGCACCAAATCAGTCCGCGCATCAGAATAGAGATAAGTTGTCTGTATTGCACCAGACTTTTGTTGTTTAGTGCGGAAAATATGATATACCTCTGCCGGCCATCGACAGATCGGCCGACAATAGAATTGCAGGGAGCTGATTGTTTTCAAACAAAAATATCCACAGGGCTGTTGCGGGCTATCTGAACAGTTGCCACATACTCATCTGAATGGCAGGACAAAAACAGTGAATAATTGCATTTGCTCCTTCAGAAAACGCGATCGGGGATTATAGACACCTGGTAAATAGTTTGTTACTTTACCGCCGTATTTCGCAAATTGGTCATACCAATTATCCGGTTCATGGACAAGGAACTCACGAATACTTCGCGATGGCATATAGCAAAATCCGACAACCCAAGCTCTCTGATGCCATAGAGCAGCAGTTGGCGACACTTATCATGGAAGGTTCACTGTGCCCCGGGGAACAACTTCCTCCGGAACGTGAACTTGCCCGCCAGTTTGACGTATCACGCCCTTCGGTGCGCGAAGCTATTCAACGCCTGGAAGCCAGAGGTTTGTTGTCACGGCGTCAGGGGGGAGGAACCTTCGTGCAAAATGAATTGTGGCACAGCGTCAGCGATCCCCTGGTTGGACTGCTGGCTAACTCATCGGAATCCCGGTTTGATTTTCTGGAAACACGGCATGCGCTGGAAGGTATTGCCGCGTATTATGCTGCCCTGCGGGGAACCGACGAAGACTTGCAGCGAATTCAGGAATATTATTTGCGGATTCGGCTGGCCCAGGACAGCGGTAACCTTGATCTCGAGGCTAGTGCCGTCATTAAATATCAAATAACCGTCACCGAAGCCGCCCATAATGCTGTGTTACTGCATTTGGTTCGTGCAATGGGGCCGTTACTTGAGCAGAATGTCCGGGAAAATTTTGAAATACTGTACTTAAGCCGCGATATGTTAGCGAAAGTGAGCGGGCACCGCGCCAGAATTTTTGAGGCGATTATTGCACGTGAGCCGGAAAAAGCCCGTGAAGAATCAAACTCACACCTGGCGTTCATTGAGGAAATATTGCTGGACAGAAGCCGGGAACAAAGCCGGCGGGAACGTTCTTTAAGGCGTCTTCAGCAACGCAAGGATTAAGCACATTCGGTGTGCAATAAAAGACAGGTTTATCGGCGGCGCTGTACCCTGAAATATTGCCGGTCAGATATTCTTATGAAAACTCAACGAAATAGACACAGATAAGGAATAGCCCCATGTCAGAACGTTTACCTAATGACGTGGATCCGATTGAAACCCGCGACTGGCTACAGGCGCTCGAATCGGTCATCCGTGAAGAAGGTGTTGAACGTGCTCAGTACTTAATTGATCAGGTACTGGACGCTGCACGCAAAGGTGGTGTGAATGTTGCTGCCGGTGCGACGGCGCACAACTATATCAATACTATTGCCGTTGAAGATGAACCGGAATATCCGGGGAATCAGTCACTGGAGCGACGCATTCGTTCAGCCATTCGCTGGAATGCTATTATGGCAGTACTGCATGCCTCTAAAAAAGATTTAGAACTGGGTGGACACATGTCGTCCTTCCAGTCGTCAGCGACCATTTACGAAGTATGTTTTAACCACTTCTTCCGTGCACGCACTGAGCAGGATGGTGGCGACCTGGTTTACTTCCAGGGGCATATCTCTCCTGGAATTTACTCCCGTGCTTTCCTCGAAGGTCGTCTGACCGAAGACCAGATGAATAACTTCCGTCAGGAAGTTCATGGTAAAGGGTTGTCGTCTTACCCGCATCCAAAACTGATGCCGGATTTCTGGCAGTTCCCTACCGTCTCTATGGGATTGGGGCCGCTGGCCGCAATTTATCAGGCGAAGTTCCTGAAATACCTGGAACACCGTGAGCTGAAGAAAACGTCAGCGCAAACCGTTTACGCGTTCCTGGGTGATGGCGAGATGGATGAGCCGGAATCCAAAGGTGCGATTACCATTGCTACCCGTGAAAAACTGGATAACCTGGTATTTATCATTAACTGTAACCTGCAACGTCTGGATGGCCCGGTGACAGGTAACGGTAAAATAATCAACGAGCTGGAAGGTATCTTCGCGGGTGCCGGCTGGGAAGTGATTAAGGTGATTTGGGGAGGGCGCTGGGACGAACTGCTGCGTAAAGATACCAGCGGTAAGCTGATCCAACTGATGAATGAAACCGTTGACGGTGATTACCAGACCTTTAAATCTAAAAATGGTGCTTATGTTCGTGAGCACTTCTTTGGTAAATATCCGGAAACCGCTGCATTGGTCAAAGACATGACCGATGATGAAATCTGGTCCCTGAACCGTGGTGGTCACGATCCGAAGAAAGTCTATGCTGCACTGAAAAAAGCGCAGGAGACTAAAGATAAACCAGTAGTGATCCTTGCCCATACCATTAAAGGTTACGGGATGGGGGAAACGGCAGAAGGTAAAAACATCGCTCACCAGGTGAAAAAAATGAACATGGATGGCGTGCGTTATATCCGTGATCGTTTCAATGTACCAGTCAGCGATGATCAGATCGAAAAACTGCCTTATGTGACCTTTGAGAAAGGCTCAGAAGAGTATAACTACCTGCATGCTCAGCGTGAAAAACTGGGTGGCTATCTGCCGAGTCGTCAGGAAAAATTCAGTGAAAAACTGGATATTCCGGCACTGGATGAGTTCAAATCTCTGCTGGAAGAACAGAATAAAGAGATCTCAACCACCATTGCATTCGTCCGTGCTCTGAACGTCATGCTGAAAAATGCGTCAATCAAAGATCGTCTGGTCCCTATCCTTGCAGATGAAGCCCGTACTTTTGGTATGGAAGGTTTGTTCCGGCAGATCGGTATTTACAGTCCTAATGGTCAGCAATATACCCCTCAGGACCGTGAACAGGTGGCTTACTATAAAGAAGACGAAAAAGGTCAGATTCTGCAGGAAGGGATTAATGAACTGGGTGCCGGGGCTTCCTGGCTGGCTGCTGCCACCTCGTACAGTACTAACAATCTGCCAATGATCCCGTTCTATATCTACTACTCGATGTTTGGATTCCAGCGTATCGGGGATTTGTGCTGGGCGGCAGGCGATCAGCAGGCGCGTGGCTTCCTGGTTGGCGGTACCTCCGGACGAACCACACTGAATGGTGAAGGGTTGCAGCATGAAGATGGTCACAGTCATATTCAGTCTCTGACTATTCCTAACTGTATCTCTTACGATCCTGCTTATGCCTATGAAGTGGCAGTGATCATGCATGATGGCCTGGAGCGTATGTACGGTGAGTCTCAGGAAAATGTCTATTACTACATCACGACGCTGAACGAAAACTACCATATGCCGGCGATGCCAGAAGGTGCTGAAGAGGGCATTCGTAAAGGTATCTACAAACTGGACAGCGTTGCAGGCAGCAAAGGTAAGGTGCAGTTGCTGGGTTCAGGGTCAATTCTACGCCATGTACGTGAAGCCGCAGAGATCCTGGCGAAAGATTACGGTGTCGGTTCTGATGTGTACAGTGTGACTTCGTTTACAGAACTGGCCCGGGACGGTCAGGACTGTGAGCGCTGGAATATGCTGCATCCTACCGAAGAGCCTCGCGTACCGTATATTGCTCAGGTGATGAATGAAGCACCGGCAGTCGCGTCTACCGACTACATGAAACTGTTTGCCGAGCAGGTACGTAACTACATTCCTGCCAGTGATTATCGCGTGCTGGGGACCGATGGTTTTGGTCGTTCTGACAGTCGTGAGAATCTGCGTCATCATTTCGAAGTTGATGCTTCTTATGTGGTGGTGGCTGCACTGGGTGAACTGGCGAAACGCGGTGAGATTGATAAAAATGTGGTGGCTGAAGCTATCCGCAAATTTGATATCCATGCGGATAAAGTCAACCCGCGTCTGGCCTAAGAGGTAATGATTGATGTCTATTGAAATCAAAGTTCCGGATATCGGTTCCGATGAAGTTGAAGTGACCGAAATTCTGGTCAAAGTGGGTGATAAGGTTGAAACCGAACAGTCACTGATCACTGTAGAAGGTGACAAGGCCTCTATGGAAGTGCCTTCACCTCAGGCAGGGGTGATCAAAGAAATCAAAGTTGCGGTCGGTGACAAAGTTGAGACGGGCTCACTGATTATGGTGTTTGAATCTGCTGATGCGGCCGCAGAAAACAAAACGGAAGCACCTCAGGCTGAAGCTGCACCTGCGGCGGCTCCTGCTACCAGCAGTGCAGTGCGTGAAGTGAACGTTCCGGACATTGGTGGGGATGAAGTCGAAATCACTGAGATTCTGGTGAAAGCGGGAGATACCGTTGAAGCCGAGCAGTCTCTTATTACCGTTGAGGGCGATAAAGCTTCGATGGAAGTGCCTGCACCATTCGCCGGTAAAGTGAAAGAGATCAAAGTGGCGACCGGGGATAAAGTCAGCACCGGTTCACTGATTATGATTTTCGAGACTACTGAAGCGGGAACTCAGGCAACGCCAGCCGCACCTACTGCTCAGCCTGTTGCAGCGGCACCTGCTGCCGCTCAGGATAAAGAAGTTCAGGTACCGGATATCGGTGGTGATGAAGTTGAAGTCACCGAAGTCATGGTCAAAGTGGGCGACAAAGTAGCCGCTGAGCAGTCGCTGATCACGGTTGAAGGTGATAAGGCCTCTATGGAAGTTCCGGCACCGTTTGCCGGGACAGTCAAAGAGATCAAAATCGCGACCGGAGATAAAGTCAGCACCGGCTCACTGATCATGGTGTTTGAAGTGGCGGGTGCAGCAGCTCCGGCTCAGCCAGCGGCTCCTGCTGCAGCGCCGGCACCGGCCTCAGAAAAACCGGCGGCACCGGCGGCAGCGAAATCTGCCACTCCGGCTCCGGCGGCGAAAAATGAGTTTGCCGAAAATGACGCCTATGTCCATGCCACTCCGGTGATTCGCCGCCTGGCCCGTGAATTTGGTGTCAATCTGGCGAAAGTCAAAGGCACAGGTCGTAAGAATCGTATCCTGCGTGAAGACGTACAGGCCTATGTCAAAGATGCAGTGAAACGAGCAGAAGCCCCGGCGGCGGCGGGTATCAGTGGAATGTTGCCGTGGCCTAAAGTTGATTTCAGCAAGTTTGGCGACATCGAAGAAGTTGAGTTGGGGCGTATTCAGAAACTGTCAGGGGCTAACCTGAGCCGTAACTGGATGATGATTCCGCATGTCACCCATTTCGATGAAACAGATATCACCGAGCTGGAAGCGTTCCGTAAGCAGCAAAACGTGGACGCTGAGAAGCAGAAACTGGATGTGAAAATCACTCCGGTGGTATTTATCATGAAAGCTGTGGCTAAAGCGCTGGAAGCCTTCCCGCGTTTTAACAGTTCAATTTCTGAAGATGCGCAACGTTTAACGCTGAAAAAATACATTAATATCGGTGTGGCAGTTGATACGCCAAACGGTCTGGTAGTTCCGGTATTCCGCGATGTTAACAAAAAAGGCATTATCGAGTTATCACGCGAATTGATGGAAGTTTCTAAAAAAGCCCGCGGCGGTAAGCTGACCTCCGGTGATATGCAGGGAGGGTGTTTTACTATCTCCAGCCTTGGCGGGCTGGGAACCACGTCCTTCACGCCGATTGTCAACGCACCAGAGGTGGCCATTCTTGGTGTCTCTAAATCTGCGATGAAACCGGTATGGAATGGTAAAGAGTTTACCCCACGCCTGATGCTGCCATTATCACTGTCCTTCGACCACCGGGTCATTGATGGTGCCGATGGCGCACGGTTTATCACTTACATTAATCAGGTGCTGTCAGATATTCGTCGCCTGGTGATGTAAAGCAGGATGGATAAGGCCGGTGAAGACCGGCCTTATTGCTATTAACGCAGAATGACAGGTTGTTTTTTTGGGCTCAGCCGGCCCTGCCTGATAGGGATGTGCTGGTACCTGAAAAGTCGTTTTTCTGTTCAGATAAAGCCGTTTGCAGTTTATTAACAATTCTGTAAACTCTTGCGCTAAACGCGTCCCGGTGGCTAGCTGAAGGTTATCACTGATAACAACTGGCGTCGGACCGCCGGATAGTTAACTAAGAGGTCATGATGAGTACAGAGATTAAAACCCAGGTCGTGGTACTTGGAGCGGGCCCTGCAGGTTACTCTGCGGCTTTCCGTTGTGCCGATTTAGGATTAGAGACAGTACTGGTTGAACGCTACAGCACTCTGGGTGGTGTTTGTCTCAATGTGGGTTGTATCCCTTCCAAAGCGCTGTTGCATGTGGCGAAAGTGATTGAAGAAGCCAAAGCGCTGGAAGCTCACGGTATTGTCTTCGGTCAGCCACAAACTGATATTGATAAAGTCCGTACCTGGAAAGAGAAAGTCATTAACCAGCTGACCGGCGGCCTGGCCGGTATGGCGAAAGGTCGTAAAGTTACCGTGGTCAACGGGCTGGGTAAATTTACCGGAGCCAATAGCCTGGTAGTTGAAGGTGAAGACGGCACGACGACGATTAACTTTGATAACGCGATTATTGCTGCCGGCTCACGTCCGGTGAAATTACCTTTTATCCCTCATGATGACCCGCGTGTCTGGGATTCTACAGACGCACTGGAACTAAAAACTGTCCCTGAGCGTCTGCTGGTCATGGGCGGGGGAATTATCGGTCTGGAAATGGGGACGGTTTACCATGCGCTGGGCTCACAGATTGATGTCGTAGAGATGTTTGATCAGGTGATTCCTGCCGCAGACAAAGACGTAGTGAAAGCATTCACTAAACGTATCAGCAAACAGTTCAAACTGATGCTGGAAACGAAAGTCACTAAAGTCGAAGCCAAAGAAGATGGTATTTATGTCTCGATGGAAGGCAAAAATGCCCCGGCAGAACCACAGCGTTATGATGCTGTGTTGGTGGCCATCGGACGGGTACCTAACGGTAAAAACCTGGATGCCGGTAAAGCGGGAGTCGAAGTGGATGATCGCGGGTTCATTCAGGTTGATAAGCAAATGCGTACCAACGTACCGCATATTTATGCGATTGGTGATATTGTCGGTCAGCCAATGCTGGCACACAAAGGTGTACATGAAGGCCATGTCGCAGCTGAAGTCATCTCTGGTAAGAAACACTATTTCGATCCTAAAGTGATTCCTTCTATCGCTTATACCGAGCCGGAAGTTGCCTGGGTGGGTCTGACCGAAAAAGAAGCCAAAGAGAAGGGTATCAGTTATGAAACCTCAGTCTTCCCATGGGCAGCTTCAGGGCGTGCGATTGCCTCTGATTGTGCAGACGGTATGACCAAACTGATTTTCGACAAAGAGTCACACCGTGTTATTGGTGGGGCTATTGTCGGGACGAATGGCGGTGAACTGCTGGGTGAAATCGGTCTGGCGATCGAAATGGGCTGTGATGCAGAAGATATCGCACTGACTATTCACGCTCACCCGACGCTGCATGAATCCGTTGGTCTCGCGGCAGAAATTTACGAAGGTAGTATTACCGACCTGCCTAATCCGAAAGCTAAGAAAAAATAATTTTCGGATAACAGCGAAAAACGGCTCCCTGCGGAGCCGTTTTTGTTTATTGCCGGGAAATTAAAACCACTGACCAAACCGGCGGCTATAGAGTTGCTTCATTGTCTGACTCAGCAGGCAGTAACCTGCCAGAATAAGCAACAGCCACGGGAAATAGCTGAGGGGTAAAGCCTGTAAGTGAAAATTAACGGCCAGTGGAGAGTAGGGCAATGCAATGCCGATCACCACGACGACCAGAGTACTCAGTAATACCGGCCAGCGGGCACAACTCTGCAAAAATGGTACTTTGCGGGTTCTGAGCATATGTACTACCAGCGTCTGTGACAATAACCCTTCTACAAACCACCCTGACTGAAAAAGAGACTGACTTTCACTGCTGTGAGCCGCAAAAACATGCCACATCAGGGCAAAAGTTGCCACATCGAATACTGAGGAGACCGGACCAAAAAACAGCATAAACCGGCCGATATTGCCCGCATCCCATTGCCGGGGTTTAGCGACAAACTCTTCATCCATTGCATCCCAGGGTAATACCATCTGTGATACGTCATAAATCAGGTTCTGCAGCAGTAACTGAATCGCCAGCATCGGCATAAAAGGGATAAATGCGCTGGCAATCAATACTGAAAATACATTGCCAAAATTTGAGCTGGCGGTAATGTTCAGATATTTAATAATATTGCCGAAAGTCTGACGACCGATTCGCACTCCTTTTTCCAGCACCTGCAAATCTTTCTCCAGCAGGATTATATCAGCTGCGTTTTGCGCAATCTGAGTAGCATTATCTACAGAGATCCCGACATCAGCAGCATGCAATGCCGCAGCATCATTAATACCGTCCCCCAGGAAGCCAACAGTTTCTCCGCCAGCCTGGAGCAGAGTCACAATCCGGGTTTTATCAGAGGGGGTCAGCCGGGAAAAAATGGTATGACTTGCCAGCTTTTGTTGCAGAGTGTCATCATCCATCTCAGCAATCTCTGGTCCCTGCAGCGGGTGCCCGCCTTCCAGTCCCAGTTCTCCGCAGATTTTTTCGGTGACTTCTGCATTATCACCGGTCAGTACTTTGACCAGCACGCCGTGCTCTTTCAGGGCGCGTAATGCGATATCGGCACCACGTTTTACCGGGTCAAGAAACAGCAGGACACCACACAGAGTCAGGTTTTGCTCGTCGTTGTAATTCAGGCGGCGCAGTGACTCTGTCGTCTCCAGCGTTTTACGACCCAGTAGCAGTACACGGTAACCTTCACGGTTATAACCGGCAATTTTATCACGCAGTTGGCGGTTTAATTCAGGGGTGATCTCAGTTTCCCGGTCTCCGGTGAGCACGCGCTGACAGCGGGCCAGCATCTCTTCGCTGGCCCCTTTGCAGATCAGCTGCTGGCGGCCATGGTCATCATAAACGGAAACTGACAGACAGCGACGAGTGAAGTCGAAAGGTAATTCGTCAGCTTTACGGACATGCATCAGACGTCTGGCCATACCATGAGCATTCGCAAAGCGATTAATTGCCCGATCCATCGGGTTATCAATTCCCTGCTGAAAATGGCTGTTCAGCCAGGCCATTTCAGCTACCCGGGGATCTTCCTCCCCCTGCAGGTTGAGAGCCTGCTCGAGGACTATATTATCGTCAGTCAGAGTCCCTGTTTTATCAGTACAAAGAACGGTCATTGCCCCGAGATTCTGAATCGCATTAATCTTTTTCACCACCACCTGATGAGCAGCCAGAGCCATCGCTCCTTTAGCCAGATTGGTACTGACAATCATTGGCAACATCTCAGGGGTGAGACCGACGGCAACCGCCAAAGAGAAGAACAGTGCTTCTGTCCACTCACCTTTGGTAAACCCGTTGATTAGAAAGACAACAGGCACCATCAGCACCATAAAGCGAATCAACAACCAACTGACACTGTTGACACCTTTATCGAAAGACGATTTTGGCGCCTCGCCGGCAATGTTACCCGCCAGTGAACCAAACCAACTCTGTTTCCCCGTGGCAACCACCACGGCAGTGGCAGAGCCACTGAGTACACTGGTACTCATCAGCACAATGGCAGGTTGGTGCAGCAAAGCATGTTCACTGACTGCTGACAGCTTTTCTTCCTCCGTCAGCCTGGCGTGTTTTTCCACCGGCAGAGTCTCTCCGGTCAGTGCTGACTGATTCAGCTGTAATGAAGAGCTTTCCAGCAACCGCATATCGGCAGAAATAATGTCTCCGGCACTCAACAGGACAATATCTCCCGGTACTAACTGATGTCGGGGTATCCTGGTTTCCAGTGGCTGGTTTTGCGCATTGCGGCGACGGACAGTGGTAGTCACTTCAACCAGTGAATTCAGCGCATCAGCTGCCTTATTGGTTCTGAACTCCTGAATAAAACGTAACAGGGTGCTGAACAGAATCATGCAACTCATGATGATGACACCGGTGAGGTCAGGCGTATCTCCTGAACGGCGTGGAATCCAGTAATCAGTAATGAAACTGACTGCTGCTAATGCCATCAGCACGTAAATAAATGGATTATTAAACGCCAGAATCCACTGCAGTAATGCAGAAGGGGCTTTTTTGGTGGCAATTTCATTGGGACCAAATGTTGCCTGACGTTCAGTCACCTGCTGCGAGGTGAGACCGCCAATGGAGGCATTCAGTAGTTGCAGGGTGGTTTCTGTGCTGGTCGCAATATGCCGGGTAATCAGCCAGTCATTTTGCTGTTGTGGTTGTTTTTTTCCCTGCAACGGCAGAGAGGAGTTGATAATCTGAGTCATCTCTTTGGGTCCATTTTTTTACCGCCATGCGCGCTTCACAGCGATACAGGCAGTCAGTTATAGAGATGCGTTGCAGATTTTTTGGGGTTCAGGCAGGAATACCCCTGCAACGCGTGTAACGTTGCCTGGTCGGGTCATCATCCATTTTGGGCTCCTTCATTCACTGTACGGATGTGCAAAGTTGAAATAAAAACAAGGACTATCGGGATGTGTGCCTGAAGGGCTCACCCGGAGGGAAAAGAGTATGGGTAATCATTGTGAGTGGCCTCGCGTCTGTTGCAAAAAATAAGACAAGCGGGGCATCATTTGTAGCTCGCTGTCTGCCGGTTTAGGCAGACAATAATTTTATCTGCCCTTGTTGGTTCGGTAACTGTTCAAGGGAGTTTCCTGTGATGAAAGACGGACAAAATATAAGGTTTTTATTCTTGCCGGTAAACGGGTAACTTAAACCATAAATCAACCATCGGAATTTTTATCTGGTGGAGGGGCGCACAAGCTCACAGTCGCCAGGTGGGTTACCGGTTATAGTTTGTCGTTATATTTCCGGGAACATAGTGCGTATTAGAATAATTCTATTATTATCAATTTATTAGCCAGGTTTTAGCTCAGCAAAGGGCTCTGCATGGATATGTTGATTTTTTGTAAACGGATTAACAATCAGGCGGGTTCCTGATATGCTGTCAAGGCGGAACCGGACACCGTAACCCTGCATAGAACAATATCAAGTGGTGAGTCGGGGGCCCGGAAGCCAATACAATGTGAGTGAGGAGAACGTCGTGCTAGAAGAATACCGTAAGCACGTTGCCGAACGTGCTGCCCAGGGAATTGTACCAAAACCCTTAGATGCAACTCAGATGGCAGCACTGGTTGAACTGCTGAAAAACCCACCAACGGGTGAAGAAGAATTCCTGACAGACTTACTGATAAACCGTGTTCCCCCTGGTGTTGATGAAGCCGCCTATGTTAAGGCCGGCTTTCTGGCCGCCATTGCCAAAGGTGAAGCGACCTCCCCACTGGTCAACCCTGAAAAAGCGATCGAACTGCTGGGTACCATGCAGGGTGGCTATAATATTCAGCCACTGATTGAGGCTCTCGATAACGAGAAACTGGCTACAGGTGCGGCAAAAGCGTTATCTCATACTCTGCTGATGTTTGATAACTTCTACGATGTGGAAGAGAAAGCGAAGGCCGGAAACCACTATGCTCAGCAAGTATTACAATCCTGGGCCGATGCCGAATGGTATCTGTCCCGTCCGGAACTGGCAGAAAAAATCACTCTGACGGTATTCAAGGTGACCGGTGAAACTAACACCGATGATCTGTCACCTGCACCCGATGCCTGGTCGCGTCCGGATATCCCACTTCATGCTCTGGCGATGCTGAAAATTGCCCGCGAAGGTATTGAACCGGATGATGCCGGCAATATCGGCCCGATTAAACAAATTGAAGCACTGCAAAGCAAAGGTTTCCCACTGGTTTATACCGGAGATGTGGTCGGTACCGGTTCTTCCCGTAAGTCAGCGACCAACTCTGTGTTGTGGTTTATGGGTGAAGATATCCCTTATGTCCCCAATAAAAAGGGCGGAGGTCTGGTTCTGGGCGGTAAAATCGCTCCTATCTTCTTCAACACCATGGAGGATGCTGGTGCGCTGCCCATTGAACTCGATGTCAGCCAACTGAATATGGGTGACGTTATCGACGTTTATCCCTACAAAGGCGAAGTGCGTCGTCACGACACTGATGAACTGCTGGATAAGTTTGAACTGAAAACCGATGTTCTGCTGGATGAAGTGCGTGCCGGAGGAAGGATCCCGCTGATTATTGGCCGGGGTCTGACTGCCCGTGCCCGTGAATCACTGGGTTTGCCACACAGCGATGTCTTCCGTAAAGCCAAAGATGTTGAGAAAAGTAGTCGTGGTTTCTCTCTGGCACAAAAAATGGTCGGACGTGCGTGCGGTGTTGCAGGTATTCGGCCGGGTGAATACTGTGAACCTAAAATGACTTCTGTCGGTTCGCAGGATACTACTGGCCCGATGACCCGTGATGAACTGAAAGACCTGGCGTGTCTGGGCTTTTCTGCTGATTTGGTGATGCAGTCTTTCTGTCATACTGCAGCTTATCCTAAGCCGGTAGACGTTGCGATGCAGCACTCTCTGCCTGATTTTATTATGAACCGTGGCGGGGTTTCGCTGCGTCCGGGCGACGGTATTATCCATAGCTGGTTAAACCGTATGTTATTACCGGATACCGTGGGTACCGGCGGAGATTCTCATACCCGTTTCCCGATCGGTATTTCATTCCCGGCAGGTTCCGGTCTGGTTGCTTTTGCTGCGGCCACCGGTGTGATGCCACTGGATATGCCGGAATCGGTACTGGTGCGGTTTAGCGGCAAAATGCAGCCAGGTATCACCTTACGTGATCTGGTCCACGCTATTCCGCTGTATGCTATTAAGCAGGGCCTGTTGACGGTTGAGAAGAAAGGTAAGAAAAACATCTTCTCCGGCCGTATTTTGGAAATTGAAGGTTTGCCGGATCTCAAGGCTGAACAGGCTTTTGAACTTTCCGATGCTTCAGCAGAACGTTCAGCCGCAGGCTGTACCATTAAACTGGATAAAGCACCGATTATCGAATATCTGAATTCGAATATTGTGCTGCTTAAATGGATGATTTCCGAAGGCTACGGTGACCGTCGTACCATCGAACGTCGTATCCAGGGAATGGAAAAATGGCTTGCCGATCCGCAACTGCTTGAAGGCGATGCTGATGCTGAATACGCAGCTGTGATCGACATTAATCTGGATGAAATTACTCAGCCAATCCTGTGTGCACCCAATGATCCGGATGATGCCAGACTGCTCTCTGATGTTCAGGGAACCAAAATTGACGAAGTGTTTATTGGTTCCTGTATGACTAACATCGGGCATTTCCGTGCGGCCGGGAAATTACTGGACAGCCAGAAAGGTCAGTTACCAACACGTCTGTGGGTGGCTCCACCGACGAAAATGGATGCTGCTCAGTTAACTGAAGAGGGCTACTACAGCGTCTTTGGTAAGAGTGGGGCCAGAATAGAAATTCCGGGCTGTTCATTGTGTATGGGTAACCAGGCACGCGTAGCGGATGGTGCAACGGTAGTCTCTACCTCTACCCGTAACTTCCCTAACCGTTTAGGGAACGGAGCCAATGTTTATCTGGCGTCCGCTGAACTGGCAGCGGTATCCTCTCTGTTGGGCAAATTACCAACCCCGGAAGAGTATCAACACTATATGGCTCAGGTGGATAAAACAGCCAGCGATACTTATCGTTACCTGAACTTTGACCGCCTTTCTCAGTACACAGAAAAAGCCGATGGTGTCATTTTTCAGAGCGCTGTCTGATTTTTAAACGTTATTTCTGAATAACCTGAAGCACAGCATCCGCTGTGCTTTTTTTATATTCTTCTTCGCATCATTTTTTCGGTAGGCAGGAAAGGGGACTTTTTGCCGGTAGTGTCCGGCATTCGGTTATTTGGTTACACTATGCTGATTCTCTGTCAGCAGAAAGAGTCTGAAGACAGGCCGTTGCAGTAAGGAGTCCAATGTGGAATACCAGTTTGTCAATGATGTCACCGGCAATGTCATCGTCAGAATGTCGATGGATCATGAGGCTGTGGGGCACTGGTTTAATGAAGAAGTTCAGGGTGATATGGCTATACTGGATGAAGTTGTTGCGGCTTCAATGGCGCTGAAAGGCACCGAAAATCAGTGGCAGAAAACCGGCAAGGAATACACGCTGTGGCTGGATGCGGAAGAGGTGATGATTGGCGCTAATCTTCTTTCTTTTGACACCGATGAATTAGAAGAAGGGATGGCTTACTACGATCAGGAATCGCTATCGTTCTGCGGTCTGGAGGATTTTCTGCAGCTGATAGCGGCTTACCGGGAATTTGCTCGTGGTCGCTAGAGTAAAAGATGGTCTGAACTCATTCTGGTCATTCGTGGACCGGCATAAGCGCCGGTCCGTCTGAATTATTTATTACTGACCGCAGGGATATTCCGGCCATAATAAATTTCCCGCATCTCCTTCCACAGCAGATCAGTGATGCGCTGATGTTCCTGAGGCGTCAGGTCTTCCGGGCGGGTATTAAACAGGTAATGCTTCAGGTCAAATTCTTTTAGCAGCATTTTGCTGTGAAAAATATTCTCCTGATAAACATTCACATCCATCATGTCATACATTGATTTGATATCTTTGGACATGAAATTCTGTATAGAGTTAATTTCGTGATCGATGAAGTGCTTTAATCCATTGATATCTCGAGTAAAACCTCGCACGCGATAGTCAATGGTCACAATGTCTGATTCCAGCTGATGGATCAGATAGTTCAGCGCTTTCAGCGGCGATATTACTCCACAGGTAGACACTTCGATATCGGCTCGGAAAGTACAGAGCCCACCTTCGGGATGGCTTTCAGGATAGGTATGTACGCAAATGTGGCTTTTATCCAGGTGAGCGACAATAGCATCCGGTAACGGACCAGGATGTTCCGAGGTATCGATATCTTCGGGATTGACCGGTTCTTCACTGACCAGGATAGTGACACTGGCTCCCTGGGGTTCATAGTCCTGGCGGGCAATATTCAGGATATTCGCGCCGATAATTGAACAGGTTTCGCTAAGTATCTCGGTCAGTCGGTTAGCATTATATTGTTCATCAATATAGGCAATATAACCGTCACGTTCTTCTTGTGAATTCGCATAGCAAATATCGTAGATACAAAAACTCAGGCTCTTGGTCAGATTGTTGAAGCCATGTAGTTTAAGCTTTTGCAATTTAGTTCACCTCCTCAGGTATTTCAGGGATTATTCTGCGCTCAGAGCGTCCAGCAGATATTGTGGCAGGGCGAAACTTGCCTGGTGAATGTCCGGGGTATAATAACGACAGCGGATGTCAGTTTCCTGACAACGTGCTTTTAGTGTGTCTGCAGGCAGCTGACGCAGCAGTGCATTATTACTGGCCCAGGCAAAAGTCATGATGCCACCGTAATAAGTCGGCACTGCGGCCTGATAGAAGGTTACATCGGAAAAATAAGGGCTTAACCGGCGATGGCTGTTGACCGCTTCATCCTGTTGCAGGAAGCAGACGCCGTTCTGTGCAACAAAGATTCCGTCTTCGTTCAGGCAGCGCTGACAGCCGGCATAAAAATCAGAAGTGAACAGACTCTCCCCGGGCCCGATAGGGTCGGTACAGTCAGAGATGATCACATCAAACTTCTGTTCGGTCTGACTGACAAAATTCACGCCATCATCGATCACCAGCGTAAAGCGGGGATCATCATAGGCCCCGTTGCTGTGTGATGGCAGATACTGACGGCAGAAGTTAACGACTCCAGCGTCGATTTCTACCATGGTTATTTTCTCAACGCCCGGATGACGCGCCACTTCCCGTAGCATGCCACCGTCACCCCCCCCGATAATCAGTACGCTTCTGGCATCACCGTGGGCAAACAACGGTACATGAGTGAGCATCTCATGATAGATGAATTCGTCCCGCTCGGTAGTCTGAACCACGCCGTCAAGGGCCATTACCCGGCCAAAAGCGCTGTTTTCAAAAATGACCAGATCCTGGTGTTCAGTCTTATCCCGATATAACTCTTTATCGACAGTAAAATATTGCCCGAATCCGTCATGAAGTGTTTCATGCCATTTCTCATTCTGAGACATGTTATGACCCCCCCTTCGCTGCATTGCGATGAAAATAAGCAGGCTATGATAGCGAAGTTAATGAGGGGATGCACGGCTGACAAGGAAAGAGGGGGTTACTTATTCACATAGGCCAGTAAGCTCAGAGATTTTTCGGCAAGAGAATGGCATTTTTTTGCTTCAGGAACGGCAATGCCACTCAGATCCTGATAACTTGATTCGCCACGTTGCTGCATGTTCATCAAATCATAATTGCTCAGATCCCAGTGGTTCTGGCGGGCGAAGAACACCAGTGCATTACGGATTTGTGCATCAGGAATATCCTGATAGCCACAGTCATTTTTAAGATAGATAAATACCGCTGTTAAATCGGCCATATCTTCTGCCTGTGATTCGTCGAGTGCGAAACTTGTGCCGGATGCTCCCAGTAACACGGATAGCAGCAGGAACCTGAACATTTTGGTCATGGGCGTTCTCTGATCACTGTAATGTGATGAACGTTATCATAGAAATTGTCAGGATGACGATAGTTTTGACCTCTTGACCGGGAACAGTTACTTGACCTTCCTGTGAGGGAAGGGTTTAAGCTTAACAAATCATATTTTTGTCTAAGGGCCCATGGATATGCAGCGTCGCGATTTTCTTAAACTTACTACCGCATTAACGGCTGCCGGAGTATTGCCTGTCTGGAGTCGTACACTGATGGCGGCTCAGCGGCCCTTACTCCCCATTCCGACGCTACTGACGCCGGATATTCGCCAGCAAATCAGGCTGACAGCAATGACGGGAACCACTCAGTGGCAAGGGAAAAATGTTGCAACATGGGGGTATAACGGTAGCCTGCTCGGTCCGGCTATCCGCCTGCAACGTCATCAGCCAGTCACGGTAAATATTAATAATACCTTACCGACCGCCACGACGCTTCACTGGCATGGGCTAAAAGTTGGAGGGGAGGTGGATGGCGGGCCGCTGGAGATAATTGCCGCCGGCAGTCGCCGTCAGGTGACATTTACGCCGGATCAGAACGCCGCGACCTGCTGGTACCACCCCCATTTACACGGTCATACCGGATTCCAGGTCGCAAAAGGGCTGGCTGGTCTGATTATCATTGATGATGATGAAATTGGTAAAATGCGTTTACCGACGGAGTGGGGAGTTGATGATATTCCTCTGATATTTCAGGATAAGCAACTGACCAGCGATGGAACGGCGATTGATTATCAACTGGATATTATGCGGGCCGCGGTGGGCTGGTTTGGTGATATGATGCTGACCAACGGTGTCAGTTATCCTCAGCATGCAGTACCACATGGATGGGTGCGTTTTCGTATGCTCAATGGCTGTAATGCCCGCAGTCTGAACGTGAGTACCAGTGACAGGCGGCCCTTGTATATTATAGCCAGTGACGGTGGGTTGTTACCTGAGCCGGTAAAAGTTGAATCCTTGACGCTTATTCCTGGTGAACGTTTCGAAGTGATGGCAGATACCTCGGATGGTCAGCCTTTTGATTTTGTCACTCTGCCGGTTGAACAGGCTGGCATGACTCTGTCACCGTTCGAACAGCCGCTACCATTGATTAATATTCTACCGCTGCGTGTCGCCGGCAGCAGTATTCTGCCGGACCAGTTAACGACCATGCCAGCTCTCCCGGCAACAGACTCACTAAAACAGCTACATCACAGAACTCTGACGCTATCAATGGATAAACAGTTGGATCAGCAGGGAATGGCGGCGCTGATGAAACGTTATGGTCACAAGGCGATGGCAGGCATGCATCAGCCTGATTCGAAGGAGCCGGCGCATAGCATGCAGGATATGCAGATGCCGTCCGGCGATAACATGTCGGGTATGTCCGGGTCTTCCGACCATCCGATGCATTCGATGAGTATGGCAACCAATAATCAGGCCGGAAGTTATGATTTCCATCAGGGAAATAAGATTAATGGTAAAGCATTTGATATGCATCAGCCTTCATTTGATGTGCCGGTACAAACGTCTGAGGTCTGGCGGATCAGCGGCGAGGGCGACATGATGCTGCACCCGTTCCATATTCACGGTACACAGTTCCGTATTCTGTCTGAGAATGGCCAGCCGGTTGCGGCACATCGTAGTGGCTGGAAAGATATGGTCAGAGTGGAAGGTGGTGTCAGCGAAGTACTGGTCAACTTCCCTCATACCGCTTCAAAAGAGACCGCATATATGGCGCATTGCCATCTGCTGGAACATGAAGATACCGGGATGATGCTTGGCTTTACGGTAAGCGGCAGCTGACCGGGGCCGTCAGAATTGCCGGGTTAATCGGTGGCTGGTCTATCGTGGGGGCCCTTTTCTGTGCGATAATTCGCGCCATGATCTGCGGATCATCAATGTATTTATCCCGGCAAAGATGAGGTTTAGCTGAGTAAAATCAGTGAGATATATTATGAAACACCGTGTAGAAGTGATGATTTCCGAACAGGAAATTAAACAGCGTATTGCAGCGCTTGGACAGCAAATTTCCGCCGATTACCGTGACCGCGGTAATGATATCGTGCTGGTCGGACTGTTGCGTGGATCATTTATGTTTATGGCGGATTTGTGCAGAGCCATAGAGGTATCTCACGAAGTCGATTTTATGACTGCCTCAAGCTATGGCAGCGGTATGTCGAGCACCCGTGATGTGAAGATCATGAAAGATCTGGATGAAGATATCCGTGGCAAAGACGTGTTGATCGTTGAGGATATTATTGATTCAGGGAATACCCTGAGTAAGGTTCGCGAGATTTTGAGTTTACGTGAGCCAAAATCACTGGCGATTTGTACTCTGCTGGATAAGCCGGACCGTCGGGAAGTTCATGTTGATGTTGAATATGTAGGTTTTACTATCCCGGATGAATTCGTTGTAGGGTATGGTATTGATTACGCTCAACGTTACCGGCACCTGCCATATGTCGGGAACGTAGTGATTCTGGAACCCTGAAAGGGTCGGTAAAATAGCACAATCTTTCAGGCCGGGTCTGCCGGTCTGAATTATACTGAGCGCGATTTTTCACCGGCTACCCGGTTGATTGCGGTCTGGCAGGTAATAATAACCACCTCCGGGACATTAAGCGGAGGTTTGCTGCTGAGGCTGACGAACCCTGTCACACTGCTGCCACCCTGGTGTTAAATCCCCATAATATTAAGTTCAGCCTCGTTTCGACTGAGTGCTCATCTTCAGCAGTATGCCCTGCTTGTGTTGCGTCTGAGCACGTGATTCACGGTGAGCGGGGCGCGGCTATACACAGTATTTTAATGCTCTGATGGCCGGAACACGTCGGCGCAATCACGACACCATTATTCATGTTAAATACGTCATCACGACGGGTATGGAGCAGGTATGACTTATGCACTGGAAATTTCCGGGCTGACCAAAACCTACGGGGACAGCGTCAGAGCTCTGAAAGGGCTCGACTTAAAGGTAGAGGCGGGAGATTTTTATGCGCTGCTGGGACCTAACGGTGCCGGTAAATCGACGACCATCGGGATCATCAGTTCACTGGTCAATAAATCTTCCGGACAGGTAAAAGTGTTCGGTCATGATCTTGATACTGACAAGGTTAATGCAAAACGTCAGCTGGGGCTGGTCCCGCAAGAGTTTAATTTTAACCCGTTCGAAACTGTATTACAGATTGTCGTCAGCCAGGCCGGATACTACGGCGTTGAACGTAAGGAAGCACTAATTCGGGCTGAAAAGTACCTGCGTCAGCTTGATCTATGGGAAAAACGAGATGAACGAGCCAGAATGCTTTCTGGCGGAATGAAGCGCCGTTTAATGATTGCCCGCGCACTGATGCACGAACCTAAGCTGTTAATTCTTGATGAGCCCACCGCCGGCGTGGACATCGAATTGCGGCGTTCTATGTGGGTCTTCCTCAAGGAACTGAATATTCATGGTACCACGATTATCCTGACGACCCATTACCTGGAAGAGGCCGAAATGCTTTGCCGAAATATTGGGATTATTCAGCGGGGAGAGCTTGTCGAAAATACCTCAATGAAAAACCTGTTGGGTAAACTTAAATCGGAAACTTTTATCCTGGATTTGGCACCACACAGCCCGTTACCAAAGCTGGATGGTTTTAATTTTAAACTGGTAGATACCTCGACCCTGGAAGTTGAAGTGCTGCGCGAGCAGGGGCTGAACAGTGTGTTTAGTCAACTTTCAGCACAGGGCATTTCGGTGCTGAGTATGCGTAATAAAGCGAACCGCCTGGAAGAACTGTTCGTCAGCCTGGTCAACGGCACTGCGGAGGAAAAATAATGGCGCATTTGTATTGGGTAGCGCTGAAAAGCATCTGGGCAAAAGAAACCCACCGTTTTATGCGGATCTGGATTCAGACGCTGGTGCCGCCAGTCATTACCATGACACTGTATTTTATTATCTTTGGTAATCTGATTGGTTCACGGATCGGGGATATGCATGGTTTCACCTATATGCAATTTATTGTACCTGGTCTGATTATGATGTCGGTTATCACCAACTCCTACGCGAACGTGGCTTCTTCATTTTTCAGTGCCAAATTTCAGCGGAACATAGAAGAGTTGCTGGTTGCACCGGTACCCACCCATATCATTATTGCTGGCTATGTAGGAGGAGGAGTAGCACGGGGAATCTGTGTGGGCGTGCTGGTCACGGCGATATCACTGTTCTTTGTACCTTTCCATGTCTATTTTTGGCCAATGGTGGCACTGACGATTGTACTGACCTCGGTATTGTTTTCACTGGCAGGGCTACTGAATGCGGTGTTTGCCCGCAGTTTTGATGATATCAGTCTGATTCCGACCTTTGTGCTGACACCACTGACTTACCTGGGTGGGGTATTCTACTCACTGTCATTATTACCGCCGGTCTGGCAGATTGTGTCTAAACTGAATCCGATCGTTTATATGATCAGTGGCTTCCGGTACGGATTTTTAGGGATTAATGATGTTCCGGTAGGACTCACCATTTTGATTTTGCTGGTGTTTATCGCGGTGTTTTACGCGCTGGTCTGGACATTAATTCAGCGCGGCAGAGGTTTACGCAGCTGATTCAGCAGAATTAATCCGGCCCCTGTGGGGCCGGATTGCCATTCAGGCCATCTGCACCGGAACGGCTTTCGCTACCCGCTGCATTTCGTTGCCTTCGCCAAAATAAGCGACTTTAGGCTGCCACTGTTGGGCTTGTTCATCTGTAACCTGCACATAGCTGCAAATAATCAGCAAATCACCGACACAGGCACAGCGGGCTGCTGCTCCGTTTACCGAGATAATGCGTGAACCAGGTTCCGCAGCGATGGCGTAGGTTGAAAAGCGTTGACCGTTATTCACGTTATAAATATCTATGGCTTCATATTCGAGAATACCGGCGGCTTTCATAAAGTCCTGATCTATCGCACAGGACCCCTCATAGTTAAGATCGGCCAGAGTCACACTGACGCGGTGTAGTTTGCCCTGTAGCATGGTACGTAACATAACACTCTCTCCCGTAAATTTATCTGGCCGGGACTTCCGAAAAACTGACCTGTTGATTATCGATAAGCCTGGCCTTACCCAGCCAGGCAGCCATCAGAATTACGGCACTGTTGCTGTCGGCAGTCAGAGGATGCAGCGTCTGACTGTCACAGATCGCAATCCCGTCAGGCGTAAATCCGTTATCGCGTAACTGCTGCTCAGCATCATGGATAATGGCTGCCGTATCAGCCTGAGCACTGGTGAGCCGACATGCCATCTCATTCATAATCTGGCTAAGTCGTGGGGCATTTTCGCGCTGCTCTGCGGTCAGGTAGCCATTGCGTGAACTGAGTGCCAGATGATCCGGCGCCCTCACGGTAGGTACGCCGATAATCCGGATGTTATACCCAAGATCGGCCACCATTTTACGAATCAGTTGCAGTTGCTGAAAATCTTTTTCACCAAAGCAGGCAATATCCGGCTGCACCATATTAAACAGCTTGCTGACAATGGTGGAGACGCCACGAAAATGCCCAGGCCGGCTGGCACCCTCCAGCAGATAAGAGAGCTCAGGGACTTCAACAAATGTCTGGACGCTGGTGCCTCCGGGAAAGATCACTTCTGCAGAAGGTGCGAATAAAATATCGACCTGGTGTTGCTGTAATTTTTCACAGTCTTCGGCAAAGGTCCGTGGATAACGGGACAAATCCTCAGCACGGTCAAATTGCATCGGATTCACAAAAATTGAGGCCACGACAATATCCGCAGCGGCTTTCGCCGTATCCATCAATGTCATATGACCGTCATGCAAATTTCCCATCGTAGGGACCAGCGCAATGCGCTTACCCTGCTGTCGCAGGCGGCGAATTTCTTCGTGCAACTCTGCCGGCGTTTCAATTACTTTCACGATTCTTTCTCCTGCCCTACTGATAACTGTGTTCTGCTGACGGGTAACTGCCTTCCGCAACCTGGCGAATATAGAGACTTATTGCGTCACGGATATTGCCCGTTTCTGCCAGAAAGTTTTTACTAAATTTTGGCAGGTGTCCGTCGGTGATCCCCAGAGCATCATGCATGACCAAAATTTGCCCGTCGGTCTGATTACCGGCACCTATTCCGATCACAGGGATGGATAATGCGGTGGTAATCCGTGCGGCCAGCGAGTGGGGCACACATTCCAGAACCATGAGTTGTGCTCCTGCTCGTTCCAGTGTCAGGGCATCATTCAGTAATACTTCAGCTGCCTCACTGTCACGACCCTGGACTTTGTAACCCCCAAACACATTCACTGACTGAGGAGTCAGACCCAGATGACCACACACCGGCACCGCTCGTTCAGTCAGTCCGCGAACGGTTTCAGCCAACCAGGCACCACCTTCCAGTTTGATCATATTTGCACCGGCCCGCATCAGTTGTGCAGCGTTTTCATACGCCTGTACAGGCGACGAATAGCTCATAAATGGCAGGTCCGCCAGTAACAGAGCGTGCCCGGCGCCCTTGCGCACCGCGGCGGTATGGTAAGCTACCTGTTCAACCGTGACCGGCAACGTTGAGTCATGACCCTGGATGGTCATGCCCAGCGAGTCGCCCACTAACAGCACCGGTATGCCTTCGCCAGAGAACAGGTGAGCAAAGCTGTAATCGTAAGCCGTCAGTGCGGCAAATTTCTCGCCTGACAATTTCCATTTGCGAAGATCATTAATCGTGACTGATTTCATTATGACCTCTTGTCATTATTTTTTCTTGCGGGGAGTTTACAGGAATAATCAACCAGGGTGAATGACCTGTCAGGGCAGCTTTCGGGCGGTCAATGGGTCTGCCACAGGCTAATGTCGGAGCTATCCAGTGCGGAAAGCAGTGACGCAATACTACGCCCATCTGGGTACTGACAGTCAGGGGCTATCTCGTTAAGCGGCAGCAGCATAAAAGCACGGTTGTGCATATCGTAGTGCGGAACGGTCAGATGCGGTGTCGTTATTTCCAGATCACCAAATAACATAATATCCAGGTCCAGCGTACGGGGCCCCCAGCGTTCATCTTTACGTTCACGACCCTGCTCCAGTTCAATACGCTGGGTATGTTCCAGTAACTGTACGGCAGTCAGTGACGTTTCCAGCGCAATGACAGCATTAAGGTAGTCAGGCTGGTCCGGTGGGCCATAGGGCGGGGTGCGGTAAAACGAGGAGGTAGCGACCCGCCGGCTATGCGGGATCGCATCCAGCGCCTGCAAAGCTGCATGCACTTGTTGCATAGGATCTGCCAGATTACTGCCCAGGGCAATATAAGCCAGAGTCATCCTCAGTTATTCCGTGGTGCCGGCTGACGGCGACGCGACCGGTTAGGACGACGACGCTGATGCGGATCGCTCCCCAGACTATTGATCATCGCCGACTGACGTACCGGAGGTGCTGACTGAAACTCTCCCCACCATTGTCCCAGACGCTCAAGTTCACTATTTTTTTCTACTTCAGCGCGCAGTAACAGCAGGTCATAGGCCGCACGGAATTTCGGGTGTTCCATCAGCTTCCACGCCCGTTTACCATGGCGGCGCGGCAGGCGTAGCTGTAGTGACCAGATGTCCCGAATCAGGCTGGTAATGCGTTTCGGGATAGCGATGGCACGGCAGGCTTCATCCAGTGTGTCATTCATTGCCAGAGCAAAAGCTTCGTACCATGGCAGCCCGCTTTCCTGGGCAATCTGTTGCGCGCGTTCAGACTGCGGATACCACAGCATGGCGGCAAACAGAAATGCCGGGTTAACACGCATATCATTGTTAATCCGTCGATCAGTATTCTTCAGTACCTGAACAATCATCCGTTCCATGGCACTGTCACCCTGTGGGGTAAGATTCTGTGTAATGGTGGGGAACAACGGCTGAAACAGCTGGTACTGCAACAATAACTGGTAGGTTTGCTCGCCGTTGCCGGCCTGAAGTAATTTCAGTGACTCTTCAAATAAGCGCGCAGACGGAATATCGGTCAGCAGGCTTGCCAGACGTGTGATGGGTTCGGCAGTTTCCGGGTCAATGCTCATATTGAGCTTGGCGGCAAACCGGACTACCCGCAGCATCCGCACCGGATCTTCACGATAGCGGGTTTCCGGAGAACCGATGAGGCGAATCACCCCCTGTTGCAGATCCTGTAGTCCTCCGACATAGTCACGAACAGTAAAATCAGCCACACTGTAGTAGAGGCTGTTAATGGTCAGGTCACGGCGCTGTGCATCATCTTCAATGGAGCCAAAGATATTATCGCGGAGTAGCATCCCGTTCTGACCAAGCTGAGACTGGTTCCGGTCGTGTTCATTATTCTTTTCGGCTTCGCTGGCATGATGACCGCGGAAAGTTGCCACTTCGATGACTTCCGGACCAAACATCACATGTGCCAGACGGAAGCGTCTTCCCACCAGACGGCAGTTACGGAACAGTTTACGCATCTGCTCCGGGGTTGCATTGGTCGTAATGTCGAAATCTTTCGGTTTTTTACCCAGCAGAAGATCACGGACACCGCCGCCAACCAGATAAGCTTCAAAGCCTGCTTTATTTAGCCGATACAAGACTTTGAGCGCATTTTCGCTAATGTCCTTTCGGGAAATATTATGCTTATCACGCGGAATGATAGTCATCAGATTTTGGTCTTTTGTCTCAGCAGGGACTTCTTCTTCACGAAGAAGAACTTTCCGACAAAAATTCGCTACTCGGGTAAAAATAGTACACCTCGACAGTGACATAAAATAAGTAATGCTCAAATCAGCGGCTAATCATAGCCTGTTGTGAGCAGTTTGAGAATGCTGTAAGTGGCTCTGCCGGGATTAAAGCGTCATTTAATGGGATATCGGCGACTTTCCAACGGGAGACAGCCTGTAACAATAATGCATCACGGGAAAGATCCTGCCATTCATCGTCTACCGTCTGACCCAGAAAATGGAGTGCTTTTACCAGGACGGGGCGCGGATCACCTTCCGGTAAGGGGGGCGCATGATTCTGTTTCGATAATTTATTGCCGTCAGGATTGATAGCCAGCGGTAAATGCATATAGGCTGGTACAGCCCAGCCCAGTTGCTGATACAGGGAAATCTGCCGCACGGTAGGGGCAATTAAGTCAGCACCGCGGACAATTTCAGTGACTCCCTGAAAATGGTCGTCCACGACTACCGCCAGATTGTAGGCAAACAGGCCGTCACGTCGATGGATAATAAAATCTTCGGCTGCCATTGCATGGTCGGCTGTTAACCTGCCACGTAATTGATCTTCGAAAGAGAGTACAGGAGAAGCCTGGCAAATCCGCAATGCGGCATCCTCTGAACCAAGATTCAACCCGCGACAATGCCCATCGTAAATTCCCCCCGTCTCACGGATTCGGTTACGGGTACAACGACAGAAATAGCTCTGATGGCTGGTAATCAGTTGCCCGATAACCTCCCGGTAGGCCTCGCTGCGTTGTGATTGCCAAAGAACATCACCATCCCAGTGTAAGCCATAATGTTCCAGCTGGCGCAGGATAGTGTCTGCAGCGCCGGGAAGTTCTCTGGGGGGGTCAATATCTTCGATGCGTACCCACCAGCGACCCTGTTGAGCCCTGGCATTCAGGTAGCTGCCGAGAGCAGCAATTAAAGATCCGAAGTGTAATGCTCCGGAAGGAGAAGGGGCAAAGCGCCCGGTACAACCATTATCAGGCGTCATAAGCAATCATACAGGCACAACAGAGCCGGTACGGCTCTGTTGTACGTTAGCTTGCTGGCAGGCTGAAATCAGCCAGCCATTTGCTTTTCACGGATCTCTGCCAGCGTCTTACAGTCGATACATAAATCGGCAGTAGGACGGGCTTCCAGACGACGGATACCGATTTCAACACCGCAGGATTCGCAGTAGCCAAAATCATCATCCTCAACTTTCTTCAAAGTTTTTTCGATCTTTTTAATCAGCTTACGCTCACGATCACGGTTACGCAGTTCCAGACTGAACTCTTCCTCCTGGGCAGCCCGGTCAACCGGGTCCGGGAAGTTTGCCGCTTCGTCCTGCATATGTGAGACAGTACGGTCGACTTCATCCCTGAGTTGATTACGCCAGGCTTCAAGAATTTTTCTGAAGTGTGTCAGCTGGGCTTCGTTCATATACTCTTCGCCCGGTTTCCCTTGATACGGCTCCACCCCAGCGATGGCGAGGATACTCAGGGACGATGTTTTACGGTTTTGCCCTTCTTGCATGCTGTTTCTCCTGGATAACACGCACTATCGATTCCCGGTGAGGGAAAAAAACAGGCCGCTATAAATAGCAGAAGCTATCTCTGTTGGCAATTACTGATATTGTATGTTGTTGCCCACTTGTCAATAAAATTGACGCTTAAATGCCGAATTATCTTTTCAATACACGCCGTTGCAGCCATTTATTGGTCGAAACCAACAGAAAATTCTATTTTAGCATCGGCAGGTGTGAGCGAAGCTTTATAGACCATAATTTCCACTCCGGCCAGTATTGCTTGATCAAGAAGTGCTGCGTAGCGTGGATCGATATGGCGGGCGGCACTGACGTTATCAATCCCGCTATGTAGCACCGCGAAAAAAAGAATCGCACGATGGCCTGCAGCGACGATAGACATTAACTCCCGAAGATGTTTTTGTCCCCGCAGAGTAACCGCATCCGGAAAATAGCCATGGCCATTTTCGAGTAAGGTGACCGATTTGACTTCAACATAACAGTCTTTCAGGCCTGGTTGTTGCAGTAAAAAATCAACCCGGCTGTTTTCCGAACCATAACGAACTTCACTTTGGCTTTGCCGGTATCCGGCAAGTTCAGGGATGCGCTGACGATCAAATGCTTCACGAAACAGCGTATTGGCCCGAAGGGTATTTACGCAAATCATGTCACCGGCGACCGTTTCAGTCAGTTCCCAGCTGTGAGCATATTTACGTTTTGGGTTATCTGACGTGGAGTACCAGACAGTATCTCCCGGTATTGCACATCCCGTCATCGCGCCGGTATTGGCACAATGCAGTGTGAAAAGTTCTCCCTGTGGAGTGATGACATCGGCCAGAAACCGTTTGTAGCGTTTGAGTAAGGTGGCGGCCTGCAAAGGCGGATTAAACTGCATATGAAAATCTCTTCACGGTTGTAGGGGGGGCTGCAGCGGGAATGTGGCTACGCAACGGTGGGTATTTCTTCTGCCGGATAAACCGCTACTCATTAATGAAAACCGGGTGACCGGGAACTGCCAGCGGAACCCCGCAGGAGGAACCGGTATCCGGTTAAATGCATGATGCAGAATTCTGACGTGCGGATGATAATTTCCGTCCGGTTGTGAACAGCCCAGGCGTGCAGCCTGGGAACGTAACAGCGCGCCCAGCTTTAACACTCCGGAGGGGGCTGGCCGGCATCCCAGCCACACGGAACCGGACTTCGGCCAGTGGCCGGCATCATTTAGTGTCAGCAGAAACTCTGGTTGCTGAATTCTGGATGCCTGTTGTAGTAGGCGCTGACAGGTACTGTCGCTGATTTCTCCAAGCCAGGCCAGAGTCATCATCATTGCCGCGGCGGGTACAGGCCGGCCGGAATCGGCCGGAAAATTTTCAGATCTCCAGTGCACCAAGGATTTTTGCAACTCTTTGGGAAGTTGAATGGCAAAAAAGTAGTGTTGCCCTGGCATTTCAGTCTCCTGATAGTCATCTTCGCCTGTCACTCCTGGCGCGGGGGGATGATATATGCAGCGCTCAGGAGTGAGGAACCCGCGGTAGGGTGTTATTATGGCCATTATATTAACACAGCTTGCAGGGAGTTTTATTTGCTGCCATTACCTGTCAGTGACGTGCTGGATGAACTGTCCGCTGCACTGAGAAATGCCGCCCGGGTATTATTGATAGCCCCACCCGGCGCCGGAAAGTCGACCTGGTTGCCCTTGCAACTGCTTGCGCAGATGCCGTCCCGTGGGCGGATTTTGTTGCTGGAACCGCGCCGTCTGGCGGCACGCAATGTCGCCACACGGCTGGCAGAAACATTGAATGAGCCGGTAGGTAAGACCGTGGGATACCGGATGCGTGGCGAAAGCCGTAGCGGGCCGGAAACCCGACTGGAAGTGGTTACCGAAGGCCTTCTCACCCGCATGCTGCAACAAGACCCGGAGCTGACCGGCGTTAGTCTGGTGATTCTGGATGAATTTCATGAACGCAGTTTACAGGCAGATATTGCGCTGGCGTTGTTACTGGATGTTCAGCAGAGTCTGCGTGATGACCTGAAAGTATTGCTCATGTCTGCGACCCTGGATTACCAGCGATTATCGGCATTATTGCCACAGGCACCGGTCATTATCTCAGAAGGCCGCAGTTACCCGGTCGAACGTCGCTATATTTCCCTGTCTGCCCGATTGCCATTTCCGGATGCTGTCGCGCGGGAAGCGGCACAACTTTTAAAGGAACATCCGGGGTCTATGCTGATATTTTTACCCGGGGAGCGTGAAATTCAGGCGGTTAAACAACAACTGACCGTACGACTCAGTAGTGATACTGATGTTTTTCCTTTATATGGTGCAATGAGCCTGAGTGACCAGCAGCAGGCTATCAGTCCGTCTTTACCTGGCAGACGTAAAGTCGTCCTTGCGACCAATATTGCCGAAACCAGCCTGACGATTGACGGGATTCGCCTGGTCGTTGACAGCGGTCTGGAACGGGCAGTGCGCTATGACAATAAGAGCGGGTTGAGTTTGTTACAAAACCAACGTATCAGTCAGGCATCCATGGTTCAACGGGCAGGACGTGCCGGTCGTCTGGAGCCAGGAATCTGCTGGCATTTACTGAGTCAGGAACAGGCAGACCGCGCAGCCGCGGTGAGTGAGGCGGAGATCCTGAATAGCGATTTAAGTGCGCTGATGCTTGATGTGCTTTATTGGGGGTGTCGTGAACTGTCGCAACTGCAATGGCTGGACCTGCCGCCAGCCAGCCGTCAGGCTTCGGCATTGCGTCAGCTGCAGCAACTTGGTGCTGTGGACCAGCGCAACCAACTGACCTCTCTCGGAAGAAAAATGGCAACTGCGGGTACCGAGCCGAGGCTGGCCGCTATTCTCTGTGCCGCCCATCAGTCTGCTTCAGCCATGGCGACCGCGTGTTTGCTGGTGGCTATTCTCGAAGACCCGCCACGCAACAGCAGCAGTGATCTGTTATCTCTATTTTTACACCCGCAGGCTCAGTGGGTAACACGCGCACGGTCCTTACAACAACGCTCAGGTATTGAGGGTGGGCGGGTTGACGATGCGTTGCTGCCGGAGTTGCTAATGGCCGGGTTTAGCGACCAGTTGGCACGTCAACGTGAGCAGAGCGGACGATATCTGATGGCAAAAGGCACCGGGGCATCGGTAGCCGCCGGGGATCCTCTGGCCCGTTATGAATGGTTACTGGTGCTGAGACTTTCGTTTGGCCCGCAGCAGACCGAAGCCCGGATTCGGCTGGCAATGCCGGTGGATATAGCTGAGCTTACACGGCAGTGCCCTGATCTGATTGAAGAACGGGATGATGTTGAATGGGATGAAGAGAAAGGTATCCTGCGGGTGCGGCGGCAGCAGGCTATTGGTGCGCTGATCCTGACATCACGGCCGGGGAGCCGCCCGGAAGCCCCGGTGCTGCATCAGGCGATGTTACGCTGGATCAGAAGCAAGGGCCTGTCCGTGTTGCCCTGGACTCCGCCGGCTTTACAGCTCAGGGCCAGGCTAAGCTGCGCCGGTCAATGGCTGGCGGAGGAGAACTGGCCGTCTGTGACCGATCAGGCATTGCTGGAAACTCTTGAACAGTGGTTACTGCCGGAAATGGTGGCGGTAACTGATGCCCGAACTTTTAACTCTATTAATATTTCGGCAGCTTTATTACATTTAATCACATGGTCACAACGCCAGCGACTGGATAGTGAGCTTCCAACTCATTACACTGTGCCAACGGGCAGTCGTATACTGATCCGTTATGACACCGAACAGCCACCGGTTCTTGCAGTACGTATGCAGGAGATGTTTGGTGAAGCTCATACGCCAGTGATCGCAGGGGGAAGAATCCCTCTGCTGCTGGAATTATTATCACCGGCAATGCGTCCGTTACAAGTCACCCGGGATTTAGCCGGGTTCTGGCAGGGGGCTTATCGCGAAGTGCAAAAGGAAATGAAAGGCCGTTATCCAAAGCACCCATGGCCGGATTCACCCGCCACTGCACTTCCTACCCGCCGGAGTAAAAAGTTTTCCCCGGGACAATTGTGAAGTGCCCTCGCTTTCAGAGGGTTCCGGCATGTAATTACGCCGAAACGGGATTAAAGTAACGCGCATGCTGAGGCTATGCCTGGAGAATAAAATTCATGTCTGGGAACGATCGCGAACCGATCGGGCGGAAAGGGAAAACGCCTCGTCAAACGGAAAAAGCCCGCAAACCTGCGAAGCGTAATAAAAATAGTCATTACGATGATCAGGATATCAACGAGTACGCTGAGGAGCAGTCATTGCCACGTAAAGGAAAAAAGAAACCCCCGGTAAAGAAACGCCGCTGGCTTGGGCTGTTTATCAAACTGTTTCTGGTAGCGGCTGTAGTGGTGGCCGCCTGGGGCGTCTATCTCGACTCTGAAATCCGTCACCGGGTGGATGGTAAAGTCTGGCAACTTCCGGCGGCAGTTTATGGCCGGGTAGTGAGCCTGGAACCAGGAATGCCTTTCGACCGCAAAGGGATGGTGGATCTGCTGGAAGGTACTCAGTATCGCCTGGTGACCAAAATCACCCGGCCAGGTGAATTTACGGTTAAAGGTAATACCATCGATTTGCTACGCCGGCCGTTTGATTTCCCGGACGGAAAAGAAGGTCAGATTCATGCTCAGATGACGTTCAGTCATGGAGAGTTATCCGAGATTAAAAATCAGGATACCGGACGTGATTTTGGCTATTTCCGGCTCGATCCCCGGTTGATCACCATGTTGCAGTCACCGAATGGTGAACAGCGGTTATTTGTCCCGCGTTCCGGTTTTCCGAATTCGCTGGTCGATACGCTGGTAGCGACCGAGGACCGCCATTTTTATGAGCATGACGGGATCAGCTTGTATTCCATCGGCCGTGCGTTTGTCGCCAACATTACTGCCGGCAGAGCGGTACAAGGGGGCAGTACCCTGACACAACAGTTGGTGAAAAACCTGTTCCTGACTAACAAACGTACCTTGTGGCGCAAGATCCGTGAAGCTTACATGGCAATCATCATGGATGCGCATTACAGCAAGGATCGCATTCTGGAACTGTATCTGAATGAGGTGTATTTAGGGCAGGCTGGCAATGATCAGATTCGTGGATTCCCGCTGGCCAGTTTGTATTACTTTGGCCGGCCGGTAGATGAACTGAGTGTTGACCAGCAGGCGTTACTGGTAGGGATGGTGAAAGGTGCCTCACTGTATAACCCATGGCGTAACCCGAAATTAGCCCTTGAACGGCGTAATGTGGTCCTGCGCTTGCTGCAACAGCAAAAATATATCGATGAAGATATGTACAACATGCTGTCTGCCCGACCTTTGGGTGTGCAGCCAAAAGGCGGGGTGATCTCTCCTCAGCCAGCCTTTATGCAGATGGTCCGTAATGAGTTGCAGGATAAACTGGGGGATAAAGTTCAGGACCTGTCAGGTGTGAAAATATTCACGACACTGGACCCCATATCTCAGGATGCCGCCGAAAAAGCGGTGACTGAGGGTATTCCGCAGCTGAAAAAACAACACGGCTTAAAAGATCTAGAAACAGCGATGGTGGTGGTGGACCGCTTCAGCGGGGAGGTCCGTGCGATGGTCGGTGGTGCTGAACCTCAGTTTGCCGGATACAACCGCGCAATGCAGGCGCGCCGCTCCATCGGTTCTCTGGCTAAGCCGGCAACCTATCTGACGGCGCTGGCTCAGCCCCAGACTTACCGGCTGAATAGCTGGATTGCCGACCAGCCACTATCGCTGAAACAGCCGAATGGTCAGATCTGGAGCCCGGAGAATGATGATCATAAATTCAGCGGCAAGGTACTGCTGGTGGATGCATTAACTCATTCGATGAACGTTCCGACAGTCAATCTCGGGATGTCACTGGGGCTGCAGAATGTGGTGGATACATGGACTAAATTAGGTGTCGGTAAAGATCAGCTGACTGCCGTACCTGCAATGCTGCTCGGGGCGCTGAACCTGACACCGGTGCAGGTCGCTCAGGCATTCCAGACCATTGCCAGCGGTGGTAACCGCGCGACACTGTCGGCAGTCCGCTCTGTTATTTCCGAAGATGGTAAAGTACTGTACCAGAGCTACCCTCAGGCACAGCAGGTTGAACCCCCGGAAGCGGCTTATCTGACACTGTATGCAATGCAACAGGTTGTTAACCGGGGAACTGCGCATGCATTAGGTGCTCAGTATCCGACCATGCATCTGGCTGGTAAAACCGGAACCACTAATAATCTGGTGGACAGCTGGTTTACAGGGATTGACGGTAAGGAAGTTACCGTGACCTGGGTTGGGCGTGATAATAACCAAACGACAAAACTGTGGGGGTCGAGCGGGGCATTACAACTGTACCGTCGTTATCTGGCTAACCAGCCACCGACGCCGTTGGATCTGACGCCTCCGGAAGATGTGACTACCATGAACATCGATTCGGCCGGTAACTTTGTTTGTGGGTCTGGTAGTGCGACCTGGCGTTCTCTGCCCGTCTGGGCGGCTGACCCGACAACACTCTGCCAACAGCAACAGCAGCAGCAACAACAGCAGCTGCAGCAACAACAGCAACAGCAGCAGGTGCAGCAGGACAGTGATGGTAAGGGCGTTGCCGGATGGATTAAGGATATGTTCGGTCAGTAAGTGAAGTCCCTGGATAAGCAACCATAAAAAAGGCGCCACGGCGCCTTTTTTATGCAGAAGTCCAGTGAAATTATAGGCGGGCAAAACTGCGACGGGCAGCATCGACGGTTTTCTGAATATCTTCCGGACTGTGGGCCAGTGACATAAAACCCGCCTCAAATGCCGAAGGCGCGAAGTAAATCCCTTCTTCGAGCATCAGGTGGAAGAATTTTTTGAAACGTTCCACATCACACTGGCAGACATCCTGATAGCAGGTCACGGTTTCGGCATCGGTAAAGAAAATACCAAACATACCGCCGACATGATTGACCACCAGTGGGATATTTTCTTGCTGTGCCGCATTCAATAAGCCTTCCGCCAGGCTGTTGGTCAGTTCTGTCAGCGTGGCGTGAGTGCCAGGTTGTGCGACCTGGCTCAGACAGGCAAAGCCGGCAGCCATCGCCAACGGGTTACCGGACAGTGTCCCGGCCTGGTAGACCGGGCCGGTGGGGGCTAACGCTTCCATAATTTCACGGCGACCGCCGAAAGCACCTACCGGCATACCGCCACCGATAATTTTTCCAAGACAGGTCAGGTCTGGCTGCACATCATAGTATTCCTGGGCTCCACCGAGAGCGACACGGAACCCGGTCATGACTTCGTCGATAATCAGCAGGGCGCCATTTTCATCACAAATTTGGCGCAAACCCTGCAGGAAACCTTCAGCCGGAGGAATGCAGTTCATGTTGCCGGCGACCGGCTCAACAATAATACAGGCAATCTCTTGTGGGTGTTGACGGAAAGCTTCACGAACGGATTGCAGATCATTGTAGGTACAGGTCAGCGTATGACGGGCAAAATCGGCCGGAACCCCCGGAGAGTTTGGCTGGCCCAGGGTTAACGCACCGGAACCTGCCTTTACCAGCAGACAGTCGGCGTGTCCGTGGTAGCAGCCTTCGAATTTAATAATTTTATCGCGACCGGTGAATCCGCGGGCCAGTCGGATAGCACTCATGGTGGCTTCGGTGCCTGAATTTACCATACGCACCATGTCCATGGACGGAACCAGTTCACACACCAGTTCTGCCATTTTGACTTCCATCTCAGTTGGCGCGCCAAAACTCAGGCCACGGGCGGCAGCTTCAATAACGGCATTACGGATTCCCGGGTTATTATGTCCCAGAACCATCGGTCCCCATGAGCCGACATAATCGACATAGGCTTTTCCGTCAGCATCGTATAAGTAAGCCCCTTCAGCACGTTCGATAAACAGGGGAGCACCGCCCACGCCGGTAAATGCGCGTACCGGAGAGTTAACGCCCCCGGGGATTAGACGTTGCGCCGCACTGTAGAGATTTTCAGACTTGCTCATCGCTTCGGTTCCTGTTGATAACTGAATATGGCACTAGTGTACGAGAACTTCGGGACAGTACGAAAGCCCCGGTTATTGGTTTGCTACATTTAAGCGCTAAAAATTAGCTGCTTCACAGGTATACTGTGTTGATGGTCCTTTATCTTCTGTCTTGTTATGCAAAATATTCCTGCTTCAACCGATGAGTTACCGGTCGTTCCGCTGCGGCGCAGTGATTATTTACGTTTATTAATTCGCAAAGATAAAACTCCGCTGGCAGTTCTGCTGTTGGCAGGGTTAGTAGGCATTCTGGTCGGGCTGGTCGGGGTTGCTTTTGATAAAGCCGTCAACGCAGTTTTGCACTACCGCCTGCACCATTTTGCCGGAAGTTTTAGTCTGGTTTCACTGGTCTGTGGAATCGTAGTTTCTGCGCTGCTGGCAGTGGCAGGTTACTGGCTGGTCAGACAATTCGCCCCCGAAGCAGCAGGTTCAGGTATTCCGGAAATTGAAGGCGCACTGGAAGAATTACGCCCGGTGCGCTGGTGGCGGGTGATCCCGGTAAAATTTTTCGGGGGTATTGGTACACTTGGAGCCGGTTTAGTCCTGGGACGTGAGGGGCCGACAGTCCAGCTCGGGGGGAATATCGGGCGGATGGTGTTGGATATCTTCCGTATGAAAGGGGCAGAAGTCCGGCATACGTTGCTGGCGACAGGGGCAGCATCAGGATTGTCAGCGGCCTTTAATGCGCCGCTGGCCGGGATACTGTTTATCATTGAAGAGATGCGGTTGCAGTTCCATTACAGCCTGATATCAGTCAAAGCGGTATTTATCGGCGTCATCATGTCCTGCATTGTTTTTCGTATTTTTAACGGAGAAAGTGCTGTGCTGGATGTCGGTAAGCTGACCAATGCACCTCTGAACACTCTGTGGTTATACCTGGTGGCTGGCATGGTGTTTGGGATTGTCGGGGTGATTTTCAACAAGCTTATTTTCAAAGTTCAGGATCGTTTTCAGCAACTGCATGGCGGGCGGATGAAAACTATTCTGTTAACCGGCGCCATCATTGGCGGGACTTGCGGAGCCCTGACGCTATTATTCCCGCAACTCACCGGCGGGGGCTCGTTGCTGATCCCACTCGCTGCCAAAGGTGAATATGGGTTTGCCATGTTGCTGGCGCTGTTCATTTTACGAATGATGATGACATTATTGTGTTTTTGTTCTGGTGCTCCCGGCGGTATTTTCGCACCGATGTTGTCGTTAGGCACTTTGCTGGGTACCGCTCTGGGAGTGGTCGCCGCATCAATGTTTCCAGAGTATCACCTGCAGGCAGGAACCTTTGCCATTGCCGGCATGGGGGCACTGTTCGCTGCGTCTGTCCGCGCACCACTGACCGGAATCGTACTGGTTCTGGAGATGACGGATAATTATCAGCTTATTTTACCGATGATTATTACCTGCCTTGGGGCGACATTACTGGCGCAGTTTTTGGGCGGCACTCCGCTATATTCAACATTGCTGGCAAGAACTCTGGCAAAGCAAGCGTCATCTGTGCCCGGGGAAGCGGCACAGAGTGTGCAGCAGAGCGCTTGATCGCAGCCCATGGCTGACGGATAATGTAGCTATTGAGGTCCTTCAGGGCCCTGGAGTTTACCGGAGTAATTTATGAGCGATGATATTGCAGCACTGCCGTTACAGTTCACTGAAGCTGCGGCCAACAAAGTAAAATACCTGATCGCTGACGAAGATAACCCTGAGCTGAAATTGCGGGTCTATATCACCGGTGGTGGATGCAGCGGTTTCCAGTATGGTTTTACTTTTGACGATAAGGTAAATGAGGGTGATATGACCATCGAAAAACAGGGTGTATCACTGGTGGTTGACCCGATGAGCCTGCAATATCTGGTCGGAGGTTCAGTGGATTATACCGAAGGGCTGGAAGGATCACGTTTTATTGTGACTAACCCTAACGCTAAAACCACCTGTGGTTGTGGCTCTTCCTTCAGCATCTGATTTTTCTCTGCCCCCTCCGCCCGGAGGGGGAAGATTCTTCCTCACTCTCTTCTGTTTTTTTTCCTATGATCCGCTATTGGTAAACTGGCTGCCAGTCGTCTCAGATGACTGATGGTTCAATGTGCTGACAAGCTGAAGATCTGACCGTTGCGTTGTCAGGCTGATTCAGGTATTCGTTTTTTTTTGTAAAGTTAGCGGAGCGCCCCGGTTTATGACACTGATCAGCGGATTTTCTGAAACATTTCAGGGCAACGGGCAGAGTATTTCATGCAGTAAAAAACAGTCTCCGGGCGGAGACTGTTGGAAAAACTGATGTAAAATCAGTGGGTGGCAGCTAGCCTCACCAGCAGATCCTCGACCATCAGTGAAGATTGTTTCGCCGCAATGTCGAGGAACTCTTCAAAGCTTAAGTGAGATTCCTGATCGGCTACATCGGAGATAGCGCGAACTACAACGAAAGGCACATTAAAACGGTGGCAGACGTGCCCTATCGCAGTAGCTTCCATTTCAACCGCAATGGCGGCAGGGAAGGTTTCGCGAATGCGTGCCAGTGGAGCCGCACCATTGATAAATGCATCACCACTTACTATCAGACCACGCACCGCATGCAGATTTAAAGCCTGAATGCTTTGTTCGGCCGCACTAATCAGTTTCTCGTCAGAGACAAAACTTTCCGGGCAACCGGCCATCTGGCCAGGTGCGTAACCAAATGCGGTCACGTCGGCATCGTGGTAGCGTACTTCTTCAGAAACCACGATATCACCCACTTTCAGTGATGATGCCAGTCCACCGGCAGAACCGGTATTGATCACGATATCCGGCTGGCAGATATGCAGTAATAACGTGGTGCCCAGCGCGGCAGAGGTTTTACCGATCCCGGATTTCAGCAACGCCACTTCAGTACCGTTCAGGGTTCCGGTATAAATTTCGCAACCGGCGATAGACAGGGTTTTCAGTCCTTCAATCTTGTCACGCAACAGAGTGATTTCCTGCTCCATTGCACCAATTATTCCTGCTTTCATAGCGTATCTCACCAATGTTGTAGAATTAATTCTCAGGCATGGCATAGTCTACCATGAGAGGGCAGGTATTTATTATTGAATCGTAGCGGAGCTGAAATGGAGATTAACTTTAAGCGCAGAATCAGCGTCAGCCGTCCTTACCCGTCAGGCAAGCCGCCTCAGGGCGAAGAGCAGATCACCCGCTATTTCGAAAGTGACCGCGGCAGAATTATCCATTCTGCGGCTATTCGTCGTCTTCAGCAAAAGACGCAGGTGTTCCCGCTGGAACGAAATGCTGCGGTACGCTCGCGTCTGACTCATTCTATGGAAGTCCAACAAACGGGACGCTATATCACCAGAGAAATACTGCAACGTCTTAAAAAGCAGCCCGGTGGCTTAGAGGCTTTCGGATTAGAAGAGTTTGAACGTGGCTTTGAGAGCCTGGTCGAAATGTCTTGCCTGCTGCATGATGTCGGTAATCCTCCGTTTGGTCATTTTGGTGAAGCTGCCATTAATGACTGGTTCCGTGAGCATCTGCCGGAAATTCTGCCACTTGCCCCGGCTGGCGCGTCAGAAGGTTCCGATAATCTTATTGAATTACAAGATATTATATGTCAGGACCTGTCACATTTTGAGGGTAATGCACAGGCAATCCGGCTGGTACATACAATTTTGCAGCTGAATCTGAGCTACTCTCAGGTAGCGTGTATTCTTAAGTACACGGCTCCGGCCTGGTGGCGAGGAGCAAAACCACAGGACTTTTCGGTACTGATGAAAAAGCCCGGTTTCTATTTATCTGAAGAGAATTATGTCGCTGATTTACGAGCCGCCACCGGAATGCAGGAATTTCATCGGTTTCCACTGACTTACATCATGGAAGCTGCCGATGATATTTCTTATTGTATCGCCGATTTAGATGATGCTGTCGAGAAAGCGATTTTTGATGTCGATAAACTGTATCGCTTTTTATGCGATTCCTGGGGTGATATACAGCCCAATGATATTTTCCAACGCACTGTCACTGATGCCTGGCAGGAAGCCAGCTCAGGGAAACGTCGCAGCCAGAGTGACCAGTTCTTTATGTCGCTACGGGTCAATGTCCAGCGTGCGCTGGTGTCGTTTGCCGTCCGTCGATTTCTGGATAATTTGCCGGCAATTTTTCGTGGCGATTTCAACCACGCATTGCTGGAAGATGGTGGTGACGAGGAACGATTACTGGCTGTTTTTAAACAGGTTGCCCGAAAACATGTCTTTAACCACACGGAGGTGGAACAACTGGAACTGCAGGGATACCGGGTTATTCGGGGGCTGTTGGATGCTTATAAATCCATGATGTTACTGAGTGCTGACGATTTTACCCGTCTAATGGATACCGACGAATTAGCCGGACATCCAATCGAAACCCGCCTGTTTCACCGGTTATCTGATAAACATCGTAAAGCTTACCAGAATCATGTCAGGCAGTTGAATCCTGCCAGCGATGCGGAGTGGCAGCTTCGCGAGCGCTATTACCGTTTGCGACTGGTGCAGGATTATATCAGCGGGATGACAGATTTATATGCATGGGATGAATATCGCCGTCTGATGGCGGTTGATTTTGTCTGACTTTTGTAAAGTACGGGAATAATTTTTTACTTTTAACAAAAGCTTTGATGTGAACTAACGGGTAAATAATAACTCTCATCAATTGACCACAGCAATGGGTCCAAATAGCAAATACTACAGAGAGCCAGAAAATGAAAAAAACCACTTTAGCATTAAGTGCACTCGCATTAAGCCTGGGAATGGCATTTGCGCCTTTGACTGCTTCTGCGGCGGAAACTGCATCTTCATCAAGTCAGCAATTACCGAGTCTGGCTCCTATGTTGCAAAAAGTCATGCCTTCAGTTGTCAGTATCAGTGTTGAAGGAACAGCACCGGTGAAAGCAGCTCAGGGTGGCCAGCAATTCCAACAGTTCTTTGGTGATATGTCACCTTTCTGTCAGGACGGCTCGCCGTTCCAGTCCTCCCCAATTTGCCAGGCCCCTAGCGGGGGTAATGGCGGAGCTCCTCAGCAGGAAAAATTTCGTGCTTTAGGTTCAGGTGTTGTGATTAATGCCGAAAAAGGCTATGTGGTGACTAACAACCATGTGGTCGAAAATGCCTCAACCATCCAGGTACAGCTCAGTGACGGTCGTCGTTTTGATGCGAAAGTCATTGGTAAAGATCCTCAGTCGGATATCGCATTGATTCAGTTAAAAGATGCTAAAAATCTGACCGCGATTAAAATAGCTGACTCTGATAATTTGCAGGTTGGTGATTACACCGTGGCCATTGGTAACCCATACGGATTAGGCGAAACGGTGACCTCCGGGATTGTTTCAGCCCTGGGGCGCAGTGGACTGAACGTTGAAAACTATGAAAACTTCATTCAGACAGATGCGGCGATTAACCGTGGTAACTCCGGTGGAGCGTTGGTTAACCTGAATGGTGAACTGATTGGGATCAACACCGCGATTCTGGCACCGGACGGTGGCAATATTGGTATCGGATTTGCCATCCCAAGTAATATGGTAAAAAACCTGACTGCCCAGATGATTGAATACGGTCAGGTGAAACGTGGTGAACTGGGTATTATGGGAACGGAGCTGAACTCGGAGCTTGCTCAGGCCATGAAAGTTGACGCACAACGTGGTGCTTTTGTCAGCCAGGTGCTACCAAACAGTTCAGCCGAAAAAGCCGGTATTAAAGCCGGAGATGTCATTGTTTCAATGAATAACAAACAGCTGAACAGCTTCGCTCAGTTGCGTGCTGATGTCGGGTCTCTGCCGGTGGGCACTAAACTTGAGCTGGGATTACTGCGTGATGGTAAACCACTCACGGTAAATGTAGAGCTGCAACAGAGTACTCAGACAAAAGTACAGTCGGCGACTATTTATACCGGAATTGAGGGAGCGGAACTCAGTAACTTTGATGCCGACGGCCATAAAGGAGTTAAAGTTAACAGTGTAAAACCAGGTAGCCGCGCTGCAGCCATTGGCCTGAAAAAAGATGACGTTATACTGGGAGTTAACCAGCAGGCAGTCACTAACCTTGGAGAGCTGCGTAAAGTTCTGGACAGCAAACCTTCAGTACTGGCATTGAACATCAAACGTGGTAACAGTAATTTATATCTGCTGGCTGAATAATCTCTGACACCAGCCGTAAAAAAAGCCGGTCAATATTGACCGGCTTTTTGATTGTTGTAACGGGCCGCATAGTGCCAGAAGGTCAGCGGGTAAGCTTTTCGAGATCAGCTTCAATTTCAGAGATCTTATTCGATACCACCAGTTCCAGATGACGAAGATCATCAAGGATCTTAATTTTCAGATCGACTTCAACTTGTTCCTGCTGGCAAAGCTGATCCAGTTCATCTATCACATAACGAAGATTTGGGCTGATTTCCTGAACTTCTTTAAAGCCTTGTCCGGATTGATCTGACACGACAGTTTTACGCTGGCGTGGATATTTAAACTTCACGCTTTTAGCAAAAAACTCGCCTTTATCCTTACGGAAATAAATTTTCAGAATATCGTTATTGGCTTCCTGGCGCAGGCTGTAACGGTCAACTTCTTCAGGATGGGTAATACCTAAGCTTTTTAAGTTATCGTACATGGAAAATTACCTTTTCAGAGAACAACATTCAGAATGAACCGTGATGCCAGTTCAGGGGCAGTGCTCACGGACCGTAAAGTCATTACATCAGGCTGCAGGCTCGAAGGGCCGGTTAAGAAATCTCACTGCCTGCGGTCAGGATTTCGTGACCACAGGCAGTAGTTTCAGAGATACCTCCACCTTATAGCAGAAGGCACACTGAATTAATCGATAGAACGCAGCAGTTCGTTAATTCCAACTTTACCGCGGGTTTTTGCGTCCACTTTTTTCACGATCACTGCACAATACAGGCTGTAACTGCCATCTTTAGACGGCAGATTGCCGGAAACTACGACGGAGCCGGCAGGCACACGACCGTAGTGGACTTCACCGGTTTCTCTGTCATAAATTTTAGTGCTCTGACCAATGTATACACCCATTGAAATAACAGAACCTTCTTCAACAATGACGCCTTCAACGATTTCTGAACGGGCACCAATAAAGCAGTTATCTTCAATAATAGTGGGGTTTGCCTGTAACGGCTCAAGTACACCACCGATACCTACACCACCGGACAGGTGAACGTTTTTACCAATCTGTGCACAGGAACCAACGGTAGCCCAGGTATCCACCATAGTACCTTCATCCACATAAGCACCGATATTGACATAAGAGGGCATCAGAACGGTGTTGCGGGCAATAAATGCACCCTGACGAACGGCAGCGGGTGGTACCACGCGGAAACCTTCTTTTTTGAAGCGGGCTTCGTCGTAACCGGCAAATTTCATCGGTACTTTATCGTAGAAACGAGTTTCTGAACCCTCCATGACCTGGTTGTCATGGATACGGAAGGATAACAATACCGCTTTTTTTAGCCATTGATGAGTGACCCATTCACCGTCAATCTTTTCAGCAACACGCACCTCACCGCTATCAATTAATTGTACCACCTGAGTAATAGCATCGCGGGTTTGTGCATCTACATTGTCCGGGGTGATATCGGCACGGCGTTCGAATGCGGCTTCAATAATTGTTTGTAACTCTTGCATTGTCTGTTTCCTGCATCAATGGTTTGGTAAAAAATCTGACAGCCAGGGAGTTGTATCCCCCCAAAGTAAATATGTATTCCAGAGCAAATGTCGCTGGTCAGAGGGTAATTATCCTTTATCGTTTGGATTCAGTGCCTCTGTCAACCGTTGTCGTAAACTATCACGCATTTTATCGTCTAATGCTCGCCTTTCACTGTTTGCCAGAATGAATAAGTCTTCTACGCGTTCTCCGATGGTACTGATCCTGGCACCATGCAATGAAATTCCTGCTTCAGCAAACACCGCACCTACCTGGGCTAACAATCCCGGGTTATCCAGTGCCACTAATTCCAGATATGTCCGGTGATTAGTATGGGCGGGTAGATAACGAATTTCGGTATCCACATTAAAATGACGCAGACGAGCTGACAAACGGCGCGGTCTTGGCGGAACCCATTCCGGCTGGGATAACGCCTGGGTCAGCCCGTGAATAATCGCCTCATGGCGGTCTGCTGCCAGTGGCTTGCCGTCGGGTTCCAGTACAATAAAGGTATCCATCGCCATCCCGTCACGATTGGTGAAAATCTGTGCGTCGTGGACACTCAGATTGCGACGGTCCAGTTCTCCGGCAACAGTGGCGAATAAGTAAGGGCGGTCCGGGCTCCAGATGAAAATCTCTGTTCCTCCCCGGGAAGCCTGAGGACTTATCAATACCAGTGGTTTTGAAAGCGAGTGCGCCAGCAGATTACGGGCATGCCAGGCCAGCTGACTGGCGCTGTGGCGCAGGAAGTAATCCGCTCTGCAACGATTCCAGATTTTATGCAACCGGGTTTCATCAATATTATCCATCCGCAGTAGCGCCAGGGCCTGCAGCCGGTTGTGGCGAACCCGGTCACGAAGGTCAGGATTACTATCCATTCCACGTCGCAGCTGTTTTTCGGTGGCAAAATAGAGCTCACGCAACAAACTCTGCTTCCAGCTGTTCCATAAGCTTTCATTGGTCGCGCAGATATCGGCTACGGTTAAACAGATCAGTAGGCGCAACTGTTTCTCGTTTTGCATGACTTCGGCAAATTGCTGAATAACGCTCTGGTCCTGGATATCCCGGCGTTGAGCAGTCACCGACATCAGTAAATGGTGTCTGACCAGCCAGGCTATCAGTTGGGCATCACGGGAGGGAAGGGCATGCAACCGGGCAAATTCCATAACATCTTCAGCTCCCAGAGTGGAGTGATCCCCCCCACGGCCTTTTGCGATATCGTGGAACAGTGCTGCAATCAACAGAATTTCCGGGTGGATGAGTCGTTGCCAGATTTCGACGCATAACGGGTGCTTTTCCCGTGATTTCTCGTGACCAAAGCTTTCCAGCTTCTGTAATACCCGAATAGTATGTTCGTCGACGGTATAGGCGTGAAACAGATCGAACTGCATTTGCCCGACAATTTTGTTCCATTGAGGCAGATAAGCAGGCAAAACGCTGTGATGATGCATTGGCACCAGAGCCCGGCTGACAGCGCCCGGATGGCGCAAAATATCCATAAACAGTCTCCGGGCCTCGGGGATTTCACATAGCGGATAGTCCAGGGTTCTCAGGGCATAGCGCAGTTGTCGTAGTGTTGAGGAATAAATACCGGTAATGTGTTTATTCCGGACAATCATATTGAACATGCGGATAATGGATTCCGGCTGACGGATAAACAGCATGTTATCCCGCAGGTCAATCAGCGATCCACGTAACTGAAATTCTTCATCCAGAGGCTGTGGCTTATCCGTAGCGGGTAATGCCAGAATGGCCTCATCAAATAGCTGCAGCAGCATTTCGTTCAGTTCTCTGATGTCCCGGGTAACGCGATAAAAATCTTTCATCATCCGTTCGACCGGTTCATTGCCTTCACCCTGATAATTCAGGCGTTGTGCTACCGCCAGTTGTCTATCGAATGATAACCGGTTGTCGTATCGGGTCAGGGTAAGGTGCAGAGCAAAGCGAATTCGCCACAGGAAGTCCTGACACTGATTAAGTTCGTCCCGTTCGTCCCGGGTCAGGAAACCAAAATCAACCATTTCATCCAGTGAGGTGGCACCAAAATGACGGCGGGCGACCCACAGCAGCATATGAATGTCCCGCAACCCCCCCGGACTACTCTTAATATCTGGCTCCAGGTTATAACTGGTTCCGTGGTATCGATGATGGCGTTCTTTCTGTTCCTCGATTTTTGCGGCATAAAATTCAGAAGAGGGCCAAAAACCTTCACTGAAAATATTTTTCTGCAATTCCAGAAACAGCGAAACGTCACCGGTAAGCATGCGGGATTCGATTAGATTTGTGGCAACGGTGAGGTCTGATAACCCTTCCAGCAGGCATTCTTCGAGGGTTCTGACACTGTGACCTACCTCCAGCTTGAGGTCCCAAAGCAGAGTCAGCAATTCGCTGGCCCTGTGGGCACTCTGCTCATCAAGCCGTTGACGGCTGAGAATCAATACATCGATATCAGAAAGCGGGTGCAGTTCTTTTCGGCCATATCCACCAACAGCGACCAGAGCGAGCTCTTTAATTCCATCGAATTTGAAAAAGCGCCAGAGTCGGCATAGCAGATGGTCAATAAACTGGGTTCTGGCATCGATAAGCTGATGAACGGACTGACCTGCATCGAAAGCTTCTCCCAGCCGGGCCTGAAAATCATCCAGCAGAGATCTCAGCATTTCACGGTTCAGGGTTTCGTCGGGCCAGTGAAGCGGAGCGTTAATGCTTTTTTTATCAATTGTTTCCGGAAGGCGGCTACTCATCGTCGCTACTCATTGGATAAAAAAGCCGGCAAAAGCCGGCTTCAGAAATTATTTGTCAGATTTAACCCTGGTTAACCAGAATGGCCGGAAGTGTTTCTTCCTTACGCAGGGTTAAAATCTCACAGCCATTGTCTGTCACCACAATAGTATGTTCGTATTGTGCCGACAAGCTTCGATCTTTGGTTTTCACCGTCCAGCCGTCTTTCATACTGCGAATCCGGTAATCTCCTGCGTTGACCATCGGCTCTATGGTAAATGTCATGCCCGGTTGCAGCACCACACCACCATCATCTGCATCGTAATGCAGAACCTGAGGCTCTTCATGGAAGCCGCGGCCGATACCATGCCCACAGTACTCACGGACGACAGAAAAGTCCTGAGCTTCGACAAATTTTTGAATCTCACGGCCCAGGGTACGTAAACGGATACCCGGTTTTACCATTTTCAGCGCAAGATAGAGACTTTCCTGTGTCACGCGGCACAGACGTTCTCCCAGGATGGTAGGCGTGCCGGCGATAAACATTTTTGAGGTATCACCATGGAAGCCATCTTTAATTACGGTAACATCAATGTTCACAATATCGCCATCTTTGAGCAGGCGATCGTCGCTGGGGATGCCATGGCACACCACTTCGTTGATCGAAATACAGACTGATTTCGGGTAACCGTGATAGCCGAGGCAGGCTGAAACCGCATGCTGATGTTGGGTGATGTAGTTATCACAGATACGGTCCAGTTCACCGGTAGAGATGCCAGGTTTTACATGCTCTGCAATCATTTCCAGCACTTCAGCCGCCAGGCGGCCGGCAACACGCATTTTTTCGATATCTTCGGGAGTCTTTATTGAAATAGCCATGAAATCAGTCCGGGTATGACCAGCCAGAGGCTGGCAAAAATATAATAATGATACCGGATATGTTAACAGCCAGCTAAACGGCTGCCAATGTTAATCAATCCATGAGGTGTGAACAGATACGCAGGAATTTTAACCCGCAACGGGCAACAAATATTGCCGTGAGTGGGGGATTTGTGGTATAAAACGCGCCGACGAATCTGTGGGTCAGCTTTCGCTGTTCCGGGTCCGTTTAATTCTCGTTATGTGAAAAGGCAGGGCGTTCCTTTGTGATAAGCGACAGGAAATGCAGACTGACCAATACACACATGTATCGACACATACTCCGGGGTGCCTTCACAGGTCGGTAGTATGGGATACATGGAGGCTCAACCCCAACATATATTTTTAGAGGTAATCATGGCTACTGTTTCCATGCGCGATATGCTTAAGGCCGGTGTTCACTTTGGTCACCAGACCCGTTACTGGAACCCGAAAATGAAACCTTTCATCTTCGGTGCTCGTAACAAAGTTCACATCATTAACCTTGAGCAGACTGTACCAATGTTCAACGATGCATTGGCTGAACTGAGCAAAATTTCTTCCCGTAAAGGTAAAATTCTGTTTGTTGGTACTAAGCGTGCAGCAAGCGAAGCGGTTAAAGAAGCTGCTCTGAGCTGCGATCAGTACTTCGTTAACCACCGTTGGTTAGGTGGTATGCTGACTAACTGGAAAACCGTTCGTCAGTCAATCAAGCGTCTGAAAGATTTGGAAGCACAGTCTCAGGACGGTACTTTCGAAAAACTGACCAAGAAAGAAGCTCTGATGCGTGGTCGTGAACTGGCTAAGCTGGAAAACAGCCTTGGCGGTATCAAAGACATGGGCGGTCTGCCGGATGCCCTGTTCGTTATCGATGCTGATCACGAACACATCGCTATCAAAGAAGCAAATAACCTGGGTATCCCGGTATTTGCGATTGTTGATACTAACTCTGATCCGGATGGCGTCGATTACGTTATCCCTGGTAACGACGATGCGATCCGTGCTGTCACTCTGTATCTGACTGCTGTGGCAACTACCGTTCGTGAAGGTCGTTCTCAGGACCTGGCTGAACAGGCTGAAGAAGCATCTTTAGAAAACGTCTAATAAGGTTTGCTCTGTAAAGAGCCCTTAACGTCAGATGTGATCTGCAAGGGGCCGAAACCGGCCCCTTTCATTATTTAAAATTCGTTTAGCGTGAATACGTTCCGCTGGGCGAAGTAAATCTCCTGCGAAATGATGCTGTTTGTTGTTATCTCCGGGTAAAGCAAACAGACCACAGTTAACCGAGGACATTAAGAATGGCTGACATTACCGCTGCTCTGGTAAAAGAACTGCGCGAGCGCACTGGCGCTGGCATGATGGAATGTAAAAAAGCGCTGGTTGAAGCTAACGGCGATATCGAACTGGCTATCGACAACATGCGTAAGTCTGGCCAGGCAAAAGCTGCGAAGAAATCTGGTCGCGTTGCTGCTGAAGGTGTGATCCTGACTAACGTTGAAGGTAACACTGGTGTAATTATCGAACTGAACTGCGAAACTGACTTCGTTGCTAAAGATGTAGGTTTCCTGGCATTTGGTAAAGAAGTTCTGGCCGCGGCAGTGGCTGAGAAAATCACTGATATTGAAGCTCTGAAAGCTAAATTTGAAGAACAGCGTACTGCGCTGGTCTCTAAAATTGGTGAAAACATCAATATCCGTCGTGTTGCTCAGCTGGAAGGCGACGTTGTAGGTTCTTACCTGCACGGTGCACGTATCGGTGTTCTGGTGGCTGCAACAGGTGCTGACGAAGAACTGGTTAAACACGTTGCAATGCACATTGCAGCCAGCAAACCTGAATACGTTAAACCAGATGACGTTCCTGCTGATGTGGTTGCCCGTGAGCACCAGATCCAGCTGGATATCGCTATGCAGTCTGGTAAGCCACGCGAAATCGCAGAAAAAATGGTTTCAGGCCGTATGAACAAATTTACCGGTGAAGTTTCTCTGACCGGTCAGCCGTTCGTTATGGATCCTTCTAAAACTGTTGGTCAGTTGCTGAAAGAGAAAGGTGCTGACGTAGTTAACTTTATCCGCTTCGAAGTGGGTGAAGGTATCGAGAAAGTTGAGTCTGATTTTGCTGCTGAAGTTGCAGCAATGTCCAAACAGTCTTAATGCTCTGAAAGAACCGCCAGAAGGGCGGTTCTTTTTTGTCTGTTGATAGTGAGTTCACAGACAATTTCCGTTTCATCCCGTGAATCTTTTAAGAAAATTCAGGCCGGATGAAAGAACAGATTTACCTCTTCTTTATTCACTCATGTTCCAGGAATTAATGATCATGGCGACCAACGCAAAACCGGTATATCAACGTATCCTTCTGAAACTGAGCGGCGAAGCCCTGCAGGGTGCTGAAGGTTTCGGTATTGATGCCAGCATCCTTGACCGTATGGCTCAGGAAATTAAAGAGCTGGTTGAATTGGGCATCCAGGTTGGGGTCGTGATTGGCGGCGGTAACCTGTTCCGCGGCGCCGGTCTTGCTAAAGCCGGAATGAACCGTGTGGTCGGTGACCATATGGGAATGCTGGCCACCGTAATGAATGGTCTGGCAATGCGTGATGCGCTACATCGCGCTTATGTTAATGCCCGTCTGATGTCCGCAATTCCTCTGAATGGTGTGTGTGATAACTACAGCTGGGCAGAAGCGATTAGCCAGCTGAGAAATAACCGGGTTGTTATTTTTGCTGCCGGAACCGGTAACCCGTTTTTTACTACGGATTCAGCGGCCTGTCTGCGTGGTATCGAAATTGAAGCCGATGTAGTATTAAAAGCGACCAAGGTTGATGGTGTTTATTCTGCCGACCCAATGACGACGCCGGATGCTGAATTATATGAAAAATTGAGCTATCAGGATGTGCTGGAACGCGAGCTGAAGGTCATGGACCTGGCAGCCTTTACCCTGGCCCGCGATCATAACCTGCCAATTCGGGTATTCAATATGAATAAACCAGGGGCATTGCGTCGGGTTGTTATGGGTGAAAAAGAAGGTACCCTGATCGCGCAGTAATCCTGTCAGCATAAATTAAAATAAGGTATATTCTGAACGACACTGGTTATCAGTCATTGGTGCTGTTCAGATTCACTGATGATGACGGACCCCATTTTGCCTGTCACTAAGGCAAAAACATCAGACCAAACGAATCCAAGGGTTTTAATGTGATTAACGATATTAAAAAAGATGCTGAAGTACGCATGGAAAAATGCGTAGAAGCGTTTAAAAATACGATTTCTAAAGTGCGCACCGGGCGTGCATCTCCTTCTCTGCTGGATGGCATTGTAGTTGAGTATTACGGTGCCCCAACGCCTCTGCGTCAGCTGGCTAGCGTGACTGTAGAAGACTCCCGGACACTGAAGATCAATGTGTTTGATCGTTCATTAAGCCCTGCCATTGAGAAAGCAATTATGGCTTCTGATCTCGGCCTGAATCCAAGTTCAGCCGGATCGGACATCCGTGTTCCACTGCCAGCGTTGACTGAAGAGCGTCGTAAAGATTTGATCAAAGTAGTGCGTGGTGAAGCAGAGCAGGGGCGTGTTTCCGTACGAAACGTTCGTCGCGACAGCAACGATAAAATCAAAGCCCTGCTGAAAGATAAAGAAATCAGCGAAGATGATGAACGTCGTGCTCAGGATGAAATCCAGAAAATGACCGATGTCAGCATCAAAAAAGTGGATGCTGCTCTGGCAGAAAAAGAAGCGGAGTTAATGGAGTTTTAATCTCGCTTTGCCAGACTGACTAACGCCGCGTAGAAAGACATCACTATGGCTTTCTTTCGCGGCGTTTTACATTGTTGGCTACCCCGACAGAATGTCTGGTTGTTTATTCTTTGATTATAAATGGAAATATTCATGAAACATTTGACTCTGCTGGGTTCCACCGGGTCTATAGGGACCAGTACTTTGTCGGTTGTACGTGAAAACCCTGACAAATACCAGGTGACGGCACTGGTGGCGGGTAAAAATGCCGGGCTAATGACAGAACAGTGCAGCGAATTCCGGCCGCGCTATGCTGCAATGGCAGATGAGCTGGCGGCTAAGGAATTGCGTGAACGACTGAAAGCATTGAAGATTGACACTGAAGTGCTCTCCGGCGTTCAGGCGATCAGTGAATTAGCGGCCTTACCTGAAGTTTCCCTCGTCATGGCGGCGATTGTCGGGGCATCGGGTTTGTTGCCAACACTGGCAGCAATACGCGCGGGCAAACGGGTTCTGCTGGCTAACAAAGAGTCACTCGTTACATGCGGGCGGCTGTTTATGGATGCCGTCCGTCAGTCGGGAGCCTGCCTGATGCCGGTCGACAGCGAACATAATGCTATTTTTCAGAGTTTGCCTGCGGATATACAGCAACAGTTGGGGTATGCTCAACTGCGTGATAGTGGCGTTGATTCCGTTATTCTGACGGGGTCCGGAGGACCTTTCCGTGAAGTCCCGCTGGCTGAATTACCCCGGATGACACCGGCACAGGCTTGTGCCCATCCGAACTGGACGATGGGTAAAAAGATTTCAGTAGATTCCGCCACTATGATGAATAAAGGTCTTGAATACATAGAAGCTCGCTGGCTGTTTAATGCTGCTGATGCGCAAATGGAAGTGGTGATTCATCCTCAGTCGGTGATTCACTCTATGGTCCGCTATTGTGACGGCAGTGTCATTGCACAGTTAGGTTTACCTGATATGCGCACTCCGATTGCTCATTCAATGGCATGGCCGGACAGGATTCAGGCTGGCGTTAAGCCACTGGATTTCACTTGTCTGAGCGGATTAACCTTTATGGCGCCTGACTATCATCGTTACCCTTGTCTGAAGCTGGCAATTGATGCCTGTGCTTCAGGACAGGCCGCGACAACGGTGCTGAATGCGGCAAATGAAGTGGTAGTCGAAGCATTTCTCAACCAGCAAATTCGTTTCACTGACATTGCAGCTGTCAATCAACAGATACTGGATACCGCTGTATTAGAGGAACCAGAGACCGTGGAAGCGGTGATGGAGATTGATAAGCAGACGCGGATTCGAACAAAGAACTGGCTGGCAAAGCTGTCATAACAGCTTTGTGTCGCCGCCATTTGTTCGATTCGGGCGAAAATGGTATAGTCCCAGGCTCATATTTCAGATGTGCGTGGGGGGCTTTTGCCTTGCCTCAACGGTGAAAAGTTTTTGCGGCCAGAAAGTATTCAGAGGTATCTGACTCTCTGATGAAAGGAATTTAATACGCATTATGTCGTCCCTATACCAAGAACATATCCCTGACACTCACAGGGCTCTACCGAGGCATGTTGCTATCATTATGGATGGTAACGGACGCTGGGCGAAAAAACAGGGAAAGTTACGTATATCAGGACACCGGGCTGGAGCAAAAGCCGTCAGACGTGCGGTCAGATTCGCTGTCGCAAAAGAGATGGAAGCACTGACGCTATATGCTTTTAGCAGCGAAAACTGGAACCGTCCTGAACCGGAAGTTTCAGCACTTATGGAGCTTTTTCTCTGGGCGCTCGACAGCGAAGTAAAAAGTTTACATAAACACAATGTCCGCCTGAAAGTCATTGGCGATGTTAAGCGTTTCAGTCCCCGGATTCAGGAACGTATCCGGCTGGCAGAATCTCTGACAGCCGAAAACAGTGGTCTGACTCTGAATATTGCCGCAAATTATGGCGGTCGTTGGGATATTGTTGATGGTGTACGGAAGCTGGCACATTTGGTGAAACAGGGTGATTTAGCCCCTGAGGATATCTCTGAACAACTACTGGGTGATGAGCTTTGTCTGTGCAAACTCTCGCCAGTAGATTTAGTAATAAGGACAGGGGGAGAGCATCGGATTAGTAATTTTCTGTTGTGGCAGGTAGCTTATGCAGAATTTTATTTTAGTGATGTTCTCTGGCCCGATTTTGATGAACATGTTTTTCAGGGTGCACTGGATGCCTTCTCTATACGGGAACGCCGGTTTGGCGGTGCAGCACCGGATGGCGTATAAATGGAGCGGGGGTAACCTTTGTTAAAGTCACGTTTGATTACCGCGATGATACTTATTCCGTTGGTAATCATTGCATTATTCTGGTTACCACCTATCGGCTTCAATATTATTGTTCTGATCATATGCATGCTGGCAGCATGGGAATGGGGCCAGTTTGCCGGAATGGTCAACACTCAGCAACGCATCTGGCTGGCTGTCTTATTTGGCCTGCTGCTGGCTTTAATGATGCTGCCGTTACCTCCTTACCAGCATGATATCCACCAACCCCCGGTATCACTCTCTTTGTATGTTTCACTCAGCTGGTGGTGTGTCGCACTCATTCTGGTGTTATTTTACCCAAAATCTGCGGTGCTCTGGCGTCAGTCGCGTTTCCTGCGTCTGGTCTTCGGTGCACTTACGCTGGTACCGTTTTTCTGGGGGATGATTGCACTACGCCAGTATCACTACGAAGTTGATCATTTTGCCGGCGCCTGGTGGTTGCTGTTTGTCATGTTACTGGTATGGGGCGCCGATTCCGGAGCTTACATGTTTGGTAAGCTATTCGGCAGGCATAAACTGGCTCCCAGAGTTTCACCGGGTAAAACCCTGGAAGGATTTCTGGGCGGACTGGTGACCTCCGCGGTGATCGCCTGGGTGTTTTCATTGTTGGCTCCTTTATCGGTCAATACTGAGACTCTGATTATTTGCGCTATTTTCGCTACCCTGGCTTCGGTACTGGGCGACCTGACCGAGAGTATGTTCAAACGGGAAGCTGGCATTAAAGACAGCGGAAATCTGATTCCGGGACATGGCGGTATTCTTGACCGTATCGACAGCCTGACAGCTGCGGTGCCGGTTTTTGCCTGTCTGCTATTGCTGGTGTTCCATATCGTTTAAGGAAGTCATGAGATGGGAAGCATACTTTGGAGTATTGGCGCATTCATTGTCGGGTTGGGGATCCTGATTACCGTCCATGAGTTTGGTCACTTTTGGGTTGCCCGTCGCTGTGGTGTCTGGGTAGAGCGCTTCTCTATCGGCTTCGGTCCTGCGTTATGGCGGAAGACCGACAAGCTGGGAACCGAGTATGTCATTGCCGTCATTCCGCTGGGCGGTTACGTCAAAATGCTGGATGAACGTGCCGGTGAGGTTCCTGCCGATCGCCTTCATCAGGCATACACCCGTAAAACAGTCGGCCAGCGCGCAGCTATAATTGCTGCCGGTCCTGTCGCAAATTTCATTTTCGCTGTGTTTGCTTACTGGCTGGTTTTTATGCATGGTGTACCAGGCATAAAGCCGGTCACCGGTGAAATAGCCAACAATTCTGTCGCCCAACAGGCCCAAATTCAGCCCGGAATGGAACTTAAAGCCATTGATGGTATCGAAACGCCTGACTGGGATGCTGTGAGAATGGCATTGATTGGTAAAATTGGAGATAGCGAAGCGACTGTGACGTTATCTACATTTGGTCAGTCAAATGAGGTGGTAAGGCACCTGGACTTGCGACAATGGGCGTTCGATCCTGAGAAACAGGATCCTGTGACCTCGCTGGGGATTGTTCCAAAGGGTCCGGTCATCGAAACCGTCCTCGCGCAGGTGCAGAAAAACTCACCTGCAGCAATGGCAGGTTTGCAAGCCGGAGACAGGATCGTTACAGTCGATGGTAAAGTTATAGAAAACTGGCAATCTTTTGTGGTTGATGTCAGGGATAATCCGGGTAAACCTCTGCAGGTTCAGGTTGAACGTGGTGGTGACGTTCGGGAATTAACCATGACTCCAGCGGTCAAATCAGCTGGGCACGGCAAAGAAGGATTTGCGGGAGTGATTCCCCGGGTTCAGCCTCTGCCGGATCAATACAAAGTATTGCGACAGTATGGCCCTGTCGTGGCAATAGGTGAAGCCTCGGTAAAAACCTGGCAACTTGTGAAGCTGACAGCGTCAATGCTGGAAAAATTAGTGACTGGTGATATAAAGCTGAATAACCTAAGCGGGCCGATATCCATCGCCCAGGGTGCGGGGGCTTCAGCTGAGTACGGAATGATATACTATTTGATGTTTTTGGCGTTGATTAGTGTCAATCTGGGGATCTTTAACCTTGTCCCGTTACCGGTGTTAGATGGTGGGCATCTGCTCTTCCTGCTGGTCGAAAAGATCAAAGGTGGGCCGGTGTCTGAGCGAGTTCAGGACTTTAGTTATCGCATTGGCTCTGTTGCGCTGGTGTTGTTAATGGGGCTTGCACTTTTCAATGATTTCTCACGTTTGTAGAGAGTGGAATTCTGCAAACGGGGATGTGTTAGGAACACGCATAATAACGATGGCGATGAAAAAGTTGCTCATAGCGTCGCTGCTGTTCAGCAGCGCCACCGTGTACGGTGCAGACGATTTCGTAGTGAAAGATATTCATTTCGAAGGGTTGCAGCGAGTCGCCGTCGGGGCGGCATTGCTCAGCATGCCTGTTCGTGTTGGTGATTCAGTAAATGATGATGACATCAGAAACACGATTCGTTCACTTTTCGCAACCGGTAATTTCGAAGATGTTCAGGTACTGCGTAATGGTAATGAACTGATTGTCCAGGTGAAAGAGCGCCCGACGATTGCCAGTATCACTTTTTCCGGTAACAAAGCGGTTAAAGATGATCAGTTGAAGCAAAATCTTGAAGCCTCCGGGGTTCGGGTCGGAGATGCACTTGACCGCACGACAATCTCTTCGATTGAGAAGGGGCTGGAAGATTTCTATTACAGTGTGGGTAAATATACCGCCAACGTAAAAGCGATCGTGACACCTCTGCCTCGTAACCGTGTTGATCTGAAATTTGTGTTTGTCGAGGGTGTGTCTGCTCAGATTCAGCAGATTAACATCGTCGGTAACAAAGCGTTCAGTTCTGATGAGCTGATATCGCGCTTCCAGTTGCGGGACGAGGTACCATGGTGGAACGTGGTGGCTGACCGTAAATATCAGAAACAGAAGCTGGCGGGTGACTTAGAAACCCTGCGTAGCTTCTATCTGGAGCGTGGTTATGCACGGTTTAATATCGATTCGACCCAGGTCAGTCTGACCCCGGACAAGAAAGGGATCTATATCACTGTAAACATCTCCGAAGGCAATCAATATAAGATCTCCGGAGTCGAGGTCAATGGTGATATGGCTGGCCATTCAGCCGAAATCGAACAGCTGGCTAAAATTAAGCCAGGTGAGTTGTATAATGGGACAAAAGTTACCCATATCGAAGATAGCATTAAGAAACTGCTGGGTAACTACGGATACGCCTATCCGCAGGTGATGACTCAGCCGGAAATTAACGACAAAGATAAAACCGTTAAGCTGCATATCAGTGTAAATGCCGGAAATCGTTACTACGTTCGTAAAGTGATTTTTGAGGGCAACACTACTTCTAAAGACTCCGTACTGCGTCGCGAAATGCGCCAGATGGAAGGCGCGTGGCTCGGCAGCAACCTGGTAGAGCAGGGTAAAGAACGTCTGAATCGTACCGGTTACTTTGAAAGTGTTGACGTGGATACCCAGCGGGTACCCGGTTCACCGGATGAAGTTGATGTTATTTACAAGGTGAAAGAGCGTAACACCGGGACCTTTAACATTGGTGTAGGTTACGGTACTGAGAGTGGTGTCAGCTTCCAGGTGGGTGTCACCCAGGAAAACTGGATGGGTACAGGTAATACCGTGGGTATCAGTGGTACCAAAAACGATTACCAGACCTATGCAGAATTGTCGATGACCGATCCGTACTTCACCGTTGATGGTGTGAGTCTGGGGGGACGTGTATTCTATAATGACTTTAAAGCAGATGATGCTGATTTGTCTGACTATACTAACCGTAGCTATGGTCTTGACGGTACGCTCGGCTTCCCGGTCAATGAGAATAACTCCCTGCGTGTCGGTCTGGGCTATGTCCACAATGACCTGTCTGATATGCAACCGCAAATTGCGATGTGGCGGTACTTCAGGTCGATTGGTAAAACATTTGCTACCGATAACGATGACAGTACCTATTCTTCTGACGATTTCACCTTTAACTATGGCTGGACCTATAACACGCTGGACCGTGGCTTCTTCCCGACCGCAGGTAACCGTACTAACCTGAATGGTAAGGTGACTATCCCTGGTTCTGATAACAGTTATTACAAAGTGACAGTGGATACTCAGCAATATGTTCCGCTGAACGAAAACCGTACCTGGGTATTACTGGGTCGTGGACGTGTCGGGTATGGAGACGGTCTGGGTGGCAAAGAGATGCCGTTCTATGAAAACTTCTATGCCGGCGGTTCGAGTACCGTTCGTGGATTCCAGTCGAACACTGTTGGTCCGAAAGCGGTTTACAATGCTTATACGGGCTCTAACTGCGGTAGTGCCACTAGCGGAATTTGTAAATCGGATGATGCGGTGGGCGGCAACGCCATGGCTGTTGCCAGCCTTGAGTTAATCACACCAACACCGTTTGTGAGTCAACAATACAGTAATTCATTACGGACTTCTGTGTTTGTTGATGCCGGTACGGTATGGGATACTAACTGGCAGAATACGTCGGAAACCGAAGCATTAGGGATTCCTGATTACAGCAAGCCAGGTAATATCCGTGTCTCAAGCGGTGTTTCACTGCAATGGATGTCACCATTAGGTCCACTGGTGTTCTCATATGCCCAGCCAGTCAAGAAGTATAGTGGTGATAAAGCAGAACAGTTCCAGTTTAATATCGGAAATACCTGGTAAAATACGGGCTGTAACTTGCTAAAGTGTATTGCAACAAAACAGCATAATCTGCTGTTTTGTTTTTGCAAAAACAGTGTCTACGACACAAACGGTGATGGTAAGGAGTTTATAGTGAAAAAGTTGTTATGTGCCGCAGGTCTTGGTCTCGCTCTGGCTGCTTCTTCTGTAGCAGCACAGGCCGCTGACAAAATTGCAGTAGTTAACGTATCTAATATCTTCCAGCAGCTGCCACAGCGTGCTGCGATTGCCCGTCAGCTTGAGAACGAGTTCAAAGGTCGTGCAACTGATCTTCAGGCTCAGGAACGTGCTCTTCAGGCCCAGATGCAGAATTTCCAGCGTAATGCTTCTACAATGAAAGCCAGTGTTCGCGCGAGTACTGAGAAAGACATCATGGCTAAACGCCAGGCTTTCTCTGAAAAAGCGCAGGCTTTTGAAGATGACAACCGTCGTCGCCAGACTGAAGAGCGTAACAAACTGCTGACTCAAATCCAGACTGCTGTGAAAAAAGTCGCTACCAGCGAAGGCTATGATATTGTTATTGATTCGAACGCTGTTGCCTATGCAACTGATGCAAAAGATATCACTGCTGACGTGCTGAAACAGGTTAAATAATTAATGTCATCTATTCGACTGGCTGACTTAGCTCAGCAGTTAGATGCAGAATTGCACGGAGATGGTGATATCGCCATCTCCGGCATTGCTTCTATGCAATCTGCAGTCCCCGGAAAAATTACATTTCTGGCAAACAGTCGCTACCGCGAGCAACTTGCGCACTGCAAAGCAGATGCTGTGGTGCTGACGGAAGCTGATCTGGAATGGTGTCAAAGTGCAGCGTTGGTGGTGAAAGATCCCTACCTGACCTATGCTCGCATGGCCCAGATTCTCGACACGACCCCTTCTCCTGCCGAAAGTATTGCACCAGGTGCGGTGATTTCACCTGGGGCTAAACTAGGCGCTAATGTCTCCGTCGGTGCAAATGCGGTGATTGAATCTGGTGTTGAACTGGGTGATAACGTCGTTATCGGTGCTGGATGCTTTATCGGTAAGAACACCTGCATCGGTGCAGGAACAAAACTCTGGGCGAACGTGTCGATTTACCATGAAGTCCTGATTGGTCAGCAATGTCTGATTCAGTCCGGAACTGTGATTGGAGCCGATGGTTTTGGCTATGCTAATGATCGGGGAAACTGGGTTAAAATCCCTCAACTCGGTTCAGTCATTATTGGTGACCGTGTAGAAATCGGTGCCTGTACCACAATAGACCGTGGTGCGCTGGATAACACTCAGATTGGGAATGGTGTTATCATAGATAACCAATGCCAGATTGCACATAATGTCATAATTGGTGACAATACAGCAGTCGCTGGTGGCGTTATAATGGCCGGTAGTCTGAAAATTGGTCGTTACTGCATGATTGGCGGTGCCAGCGTGATTAATGGTCATATGGAAATTTGTGATAAAGTCACGGTCACTGGCATGGGTATGGTGATGAGACCTATCACTGAGCCCGGAGTTTACTCTTCCGGAATACCGCTTCAGGCGAACAAAGTCTGGCGTAAAACAGCTGCGCTGGTAATGAATATCGATGATATGAGCAAACGACTGAAGGCCATCGAGCGTAAAGTCGGAAAAGAGAACTAACCATAATACGGCCTGTTCTGCAGGATGTGGTGGCTGATTTCAGTTCGCATCCGGGAATCATTGAGCTGACTCGATATTTTTCTATTTGCGACCTGCGATGCACACTGTGAGCATGCGGGTCGTGTTATTATTGCTAACAGATTTTTAGGACAGGAAGAGTATTTTGACTACTGAAATACATACTCTGAAAATTGAAGAGATTCTGGAACTTCTGCCACACCGCTATCCGTTTTTACTGGTTGACCGCGTAGAAGATTTTGAGCCACATAAGTATCTGCGCGCGGTGAAAAATGTGACTGTTAATGAACCATTCTTCCAGGGGCATTTCCCGGGCAAACCCATTCTGCCTGGTGTGTTAATTCTTGAAGCCATGGCGCAGGCTACCGGTATTTTGGCATTTAAAAGTGTCGGAAAGCTGGAACCTGGTGAACTGTACTATTTTGCTGGTATTGATAACGCCCGTTTCAAAAGACCTGTCGTACCGGGAGACCAGATGGTGATGGAAGTCACTTTCGAGAAAACCCGTCGTGGTTTGACGCGTTTCAGTGGCGTTGCTACTGTTGACGGTAAGATTGTCTGTGAAGCAACAATGATGTGTGCACGTAGCCGGGAGGCATAAACGTGATTGATAAAACCGCCAGCATTCACCCCAGCTCTATCATTGAAGACGGTGCCATCATTGGACCTGGCGTTCTGATTGGCCCGTTCTGTGTTATCGGACCTCATGTTGAGATTGGTGAAGGGACTGTAGTTAAGTCACATGTCGTGATCAACGGTCACACACGGATTGGTAAAGAGAATGAGATTTACCAGTTTGCTTCTATCGGTGAAGTGAACCAGGATCTCAAATACGCGAAAGAAGAGACCCGGGTTGAGATAGGGGATCGCAACCGTATTCGTGAAAGTGTCTCGATTCATCGTGGGACAACGCAGGGCGGTGGAGTCACTGTAGTTGGCAGTGATAACCTGTTGATGATTAACACCCATATTGCACATGATTGCCAGATCGGTAACCGCTGTATTTTTGCCAATAATGCCACTCTTGCCGGTCATGTCACGGTAGATGATTTCGCTATTATTGGTGGCATGACCGCGGTGCACCAGTGGTGTACGATTGGTGCACATGTGATGGTGGGGGGATGTTCAGGCGTTGCCCAGGATGTTCCTCCTTATGTTATTGCTCAGGGCAACCATGCCACACCTTTTGGTATTAATATTGAAGGTCTGAAACGTCGTGGGTTCAGTAAGGAAGCGCTGCATGCTATCCGTAACGCTTATAAATTGCTGTACCGCAGTGGTAAGACACTGGATGAAGTGAAGCCAGAGATTGAAGCTCTGGCGAAAAAGCACAGTGAAGTTCAGCCGTTTTATGACTTTTTTGACCGTTCAACCCGTGGAATCATTCGGTAACGAATGGTGATGCATTCTCTGACAGTAGCACTGATCGCCGGGGAAACCTCCGGCGATATTCTTGGTGCCGGCCTGATCCGGGCATTAAAAGCAAAACATCCTGATATTCGTTTCGTAGGTGTAGCCGGCCCATTAATGCAGGCTGAAGGCTGTGAAGCATGGTACGAAATGGAAGAGCTTGCCGTGATGGGGATCGTCGAAGTACTCGGTCGGCTGCCGCGTCTGCTGCATATTCGGCGTGATCTGACACGACGACTGACTACTCTCAAACCCGATGTTTTTGTGGGCATAGATGCTCCTGATTTCAATATCCCTCTGGAAGGTCGGCTTAAACAGGCAGGCATCCGGACGATTCATTACGTCAGTCCATCGGTTTGGGCCTGGCGGCAAAAGCGGGTGTTTAAGATTGGCCGTAATACCGATCTGGTGCTGGCCTTTTTGCCGTTTGAAAAAGCTTTCTACGATAAATATGATGTTCCCTGCAGATTTATCGGACATACCATGGCTGACAGTCTGCCATTGGTTCCTGATAAGGCTGTAGCACGGGAAAAGCTCGGGATAGGTGCAGCGGCGCTTTGCCTGGCATTACTGCCAGGTAGCCGGAGTGCCGAAGTCGAGATGCTCAGTGCGGATTTTCTCAAAGCTGCACAACTCCTGCGAGCCCGTTACCCGCGGCTTGAAATCGTGGTACCTATGGTCAATGCCCGTCGCCGTGAACAGTTTGAACATATTAAATCCGTGGTAGCCCCTGAACTGGTTCTGCACCTGGTCGATGGCCAGGCACGTGAGGTGATGATAGCCAGTGACGCCGCCATTCTGGCCTCCGGGACGGCAGCCCTGGAGTGCATGCTGGCAAAATGCCCGATGGTGGTCGGCTACCGTATGAAACCCTTTACCTTCTGGCTGGCTAAACGGTTGGTTAAAACGGAGTGGGTATCTCTGCCAAATTTACTGGCAGGCAGGGAAGTGGTAAAGGAATTACTTCAGGATGAGTGCCAGCCTGAATTGCTGGCAGCTGCACTCGAGCCTTTGTTACATCAGGGACCAGAGCGTGCTTCGCTGCTTGCAACCTTTACCGAATTACATCAGCAAATTCGCTGGAATGCGGATGAACAGGCAGCACAGGCAGTGCTGGAGTTAGTATCATGACAGAATTTATTTACCCACAGGCAACGCTAATCGCCGGTGTGGATGAAGTTGGCAGGGGACCGCTGGTCGGTGCGGTGGTCACCGCTGCGGTTATCCTTGATCCTGCCAATCCGATTCAGGGACTGGCAGACTCCAAAAAACTCAGCGAGAGACGTCGGCTGGCATTGTTTGATGAAATTAAAGCAAAAGCACTCTGCTGGAATCTGGGGCGCGCTGAACCGGAAGAGATAGACCAACTGAACATTTTGCATGCCACAATGCTGGCCATGCAGAGAGCCGTTGTCGGGCTTTCTGTGACACCTGACTGGGTACTTATTGACGGTAACCGTTGCCCGTCGTTACCCATGAAATCGCAGGCAGTCGTCAAAGGCGACAGTCTGGTGGCAGAAATCAGTGCTGCATCTATTATTGCTAAAGTTACCCGCGATAACGAAATGGCGAAACTGGATGCCATCTACCCTGAGTATGGTTTTGCCAAACATAAGGGGTATCCGACAGCTTACCACCTGGAAAAACTGAGTTTGCTGGGAGCGACTCCTTATCATCGCCGTAGTTTTGCGCCGGTCAGAAATGTTCTGATCGCTGGCGGAAACTGATTTCACTGATACTTTAAAATGCATTACCGGATAACCCATGGCTGAACCCCGTTTTATACATCTGCATGTACATAGCGACTATTCCATGATTGATGGATTAGCGAAAACGGGTGCCATGGTGAAAGCTGCGGCAGCCCTCGAAATGCCGGCGATTGCTATTACTGACTTCACTAACCTCTGTGGTTTGGTGAAATTTTATGGTTCTGCTCACGGGGCAGGCATTAAACCTATCATCGGCGCTGATTTCCTGGTCGCCAGTGAACTTACCGGGGATGAATTCAGTGCCCTGACGGTCCTGGCAGCCAACAATACCGGCTATCAGAATCTTACTTTACTGATTTCAAAGGCCTACCAGCGTGGTTACGGGCCTCATGGACCTGTTATCGACAGAGACTGGCTGATGGAATTAGGCGAAGGTCTGATTCTGCTATCCGGTGGTCGAAAAGGTGATATAGGTAAAAGCTTACTGCGTGGCAATGAGAACCTGACACGACAATGTGTTGAGTTTTATCAGCAATATTTCCCCGACCGTTTCTATCTTGAATTGCATCGTACCGGCCGACAGGATGAGGAAGATTATCTGCATCTGGCCATAGAACTGGCTGTTGAACACGATATCCCGGTAGTTGCGACCAATGATGTTTGTTTTCTGAGAAGCGAAGATTTTGATGCGCATGAAATTCGCGTAGCCATTCATGATGGTTACACCCTGGATGACCCGAAACGCCCGCGACTCTATAGCTCACAGCAATATCTGCGCAGTGAGGCAGAAATGTGTGAGTTGTTTGCCGATATTCCGGCAGCACTGGCGAACAGTGTCGAAATTGCCAGACGCTGTAATGTGACTGTCCGGCTGGGTGAATACTTTCTGCCTCAGTTTCCCACCGGGGAAATGAGTACTGAAGACTTCCTGGTAGACAGTTCGCGTAAAGGGTTGGAAGAACGCCTCGAATTCCTGTTTCCGGACCCGGCGGTTCGTGCTGAAAAAAGACCTGCCTATGATGAGCGTCTGGAAATTGAACTGGGTGTTATAAACCAGATGGGATTCCCGGGTTACTTCCTGATCGTAATGGAATTCATTCAGTGGTCGAAAGATAACGGAGTGCCGGTCGGGCCTGGAAGAGGGTCCGGTGCAGGGTCGCTGGTGGCTTACGCACTGAAAATTACCGATCTGGATCCACTGGAATTTGACCTGCTGTTTGAACGTTTTCTGAACCCCGAGCGCGTATCGATGCCCGATTTCGACGTCGATTTCTGCATGGAAAAACGTGATCTGGTCATCGATCATGTTGCGGAAATGTATGGTCGGGACGCGGTTTCGCAGATCATTACCTTCGGGACCATGGCCGCGAAAGCGGTCATCCGGGATGTCGGCCGGGTGCTGGGCCACCCGTATGGATTTGTCGACAGGATCTCCAAGTTGGTGCCTCCGGATCCGGGGATGACGCTGGAGAAAGCTTTTGCGGCAGAGCCTCAGCTACCTGAGATTTACGAAGCCGACGAAGAAGTCAAAGCGCTTATCGACATGGCACGTAAGCTGGAAGGGGTCACCCGTAACGCCGGTAAACATGCCGGGGGGGTGGTGATTGCACCAACCAAAATTACCGATTTCGCACCGTTATATTGTGATGAGCTCGGGCAGCATCCGGTTACTCAGTTTGATAAGAATGATGTCGAATATGCCGGGCTGGTGAAGTTCGACTTCCTGGGATTACGTACCCTGACCATCATTAACTGGGCACTGGAGATGATCAATGCCCGGCGCGCTAAGCACGGAGAGTCGCCGATCGATATCGCGTCTATCCCGCTGGATGACAAGAAAAGCTTTGATATGTTGCAACGCGCGGAAACGACAGCTGTGTTCCAGCTTGAATCTCGCGGTATGAAAGATCTGATAAAACGTCTGAAGCCTGACTGTTTCGAAGATATGATTGCACTGGTGGCACTGTTCCGCCCGGGCCCTCTGCAGTCGGGAATGGTAGATAACTTTATTGACCGTAAACATGGTCGTGAAGAACTCTCCTACCCGGACATACAGTGGCAGCATGAGTCCCTGCAACCGGTGTTGGAGCCCACCTATGGCATTATCCTGTATCAGGAACAGGTAATGCAGATAGCTCAGGTACTGGCAGGCTATACTCTTGGCGGGGCAGATATGTTGCGCCGTGCTATGGGTAAAAAGAAACCGGAAGAAATGGCCAAGCAGCGCTCGGTATTCCGGGATGGCGCAGAGTCGATGGGAATCGACGGTGAATTATCGATGAAAATCTTTGACCTGGTAGAGAAATTTGCCGGTTACGGATTTAACAAATCTCACTCAGCGGCCTATGCTTTAGTGTCTTACCAGACCTTGTGGCTAAAAGCCCATTACCCGGCAGAATTTATGGCGGCGGTCATGACTGCGGATATGGATAACACCGAAAAAGTGGTGGGTCTGGTGGATGAGTGCTGGCGTATGGGACTGAAAGTTCTGCCACCGGATATAAACTCTGGTTTGTACCCGTTTCATGTCAACGATGACGGAGAAATCGTTTACGGTATTGGTGCAATAAAAGGTGTCGGAGAAGGGCCGATAGAGGCAATTCTTGAAGCACGTAACAATGGCGGATACTTTAAAGAGTTATTTGACCTGTGCGCCAGAACAGATATTAAAAAAATAAATCGCAGGGTGATGGAAAAACTGATAATGTCCGGAGCCTTTGACAGGTTAGGGCCTCATCGTGCTGCATTGATGAGTTCCCTGAACGCAGCATTAAAGGCTGCCGATCAGCATGCGAAAGCTGAGGCGATTGGTCAGGCAGACATGTTTGGTGTGTTGGCAGAGAAACCTGAACAGGTAGAACAGTCTTATGCCAGTGTTATGCCCTGGCCGGAACAGGTACAGTTGGATGGTGAACGGGAAACGTTGGGGCTGTACCTGACGGGCCACCCGATCACCCAGTACCTGAAAGAAATTGAGCGTTATGTCGGGGGGACACGTCTTAAAGATATGCACCCGACAGAGCGTGGTAAGATAACTGTGGCTGCCGGATTAGTTCTGGCTGCGCGAGTTATGGTGACCAAACGAGGTAATCGTATTGGCATCTGTACTCTGGATGATCGTTCCGGTCGTCTGGAGATCATGCTTTTCACTGATGCGCTTGATAAATACCAGCATTTGCTGGAAAAAGATCGTATTCTGATCGTTAGCGGACAAGTCAGCTTTGATGACTTCAGTGGCGGGCTGAAAATGACTGCCAGGGAAGTGATGGATATTGACGAAGCCCGGGAAAAATATGCCCGCGGTCTTGCTATCTCGCTGACGGACAGGCAAATTGATGACCAGCTTTTAAACCGTCTCCGTCAGTCCCTGGAGCCACATCGTTCGGGGACCATTCCGGTACATCTCTACTACCAGAGAGAGGATGCTCGGGCCAGGTTACGCTTTGGTGCATCGTGGCGAATCTCGCCCAGTGATCGTCTGCTAAACGATTTGCGTTCGTTGATAGGATCGGAGCAGGTGGAACTGGAGTTTGACTAAAACAGGAACATTATGAGTCTTAATTACCTGGATTTTGAACAACCAATTGCAGAACTGGAAGCGAAAATCGATTCGCTGACCTCAATTGGTCGTCAGGATGAAAAACACGATATTAATCTGGATGAGGAAGTGCAGCGTCTGCGTGAAAAAAGCGTAGAGTTGACCCGGAAAATTTTCTCAGATTTGGGGGCATGGCAGGTAGCGCAGCTTGCGCGCCATCCGATGCGCCCTTATACCCTGGATTATATCCGCCATGCGTTCGATGATTTTGACGAACTGGCGGGAGACCGTGCTTATGCGGACGATAAAGCGATCGTCGGCGGGATTGCCCGGTTAGATGGCCGTCCGGTAATGATCATCGGCCATCAGAAAGGCCGTGAAACTAAAGAAAAAATTCGCCGTAATTTCGGAATGCCAGCTCCGGAAGGGTATCGTAAAGCACTGCGGCTGATGGAAATGGCTGAGCGCTTTAACATGCCGATAATTACTTTTATCGATACTCCGGGGGCTTATCCGGGGGTCGGTGCTGAAGAACGTGGTCAGTCTGAAGCCATCGCACGCAATTTACGTGAAATGTCGGGTCTTAAAGTTCCGGTCATTTGTACCGTTATCGGTGAAGGTGGTTCGGGTGGGGCTCTGGCGATCGGTGTCGGCGACAAAGTGAATATGCTGCAGTACAGCACCTATTCAGTGATTTCGCCGGAAGGCTGTGCGTCTATTCTGTGGAAAAGTGCAGATAAAGCACCGCTGGCAGCTGATGCCATGGGAATCACCGCCAATCGCCTGAAGGAACTGGATCTGATTGATACCGTCGTTCCTGAGCCTTTGGGTGGTGCTCACCGTCATCCGGAAATTATTGCTGAGTCACTGAAACAACAGCTGCTAAGTGACCTGGCTGAACTGGATGCGTTGAACCAGGAACAGTTGCTGGACCGCCGTTATCAGCGGTTAATGAATTACGGCTACGCGTGATTATTATTCCAGCCAAAAAGGTCGCTTAACGCGGCCTTTTTTGTTTCCGGATTCTGACGGATTGCCCTCTGTACGTGGGGGAGGTTACCGTATCAGGGTTAACTCCCGTCTTTTTAACAGGAAGCCCCCTATGCCAGGTTTGAAGAGTATTAATCACATTGCTATTATTGCCTCAGATTACGCGAAAAGCCGGGCGTTCTATTGCGATATCCTTGGGTTTACGCTATTACAGGAGACGTATCGGGAAATCAGAGATTCATGGAAAGGCGATTTAGCGCTGAATGGTGAGTATCTGATTGAGTTGTTTTCGTTTCCTTCCGCACCTCCGCGTCCCAGCTTTCCGGAAGCTCTTGGCTTACGTCATCTGGCATTTAATGTTGATAACATTGAAGCCTCGGTAGCGGAATTAAAACAACGGGGAGTGGAATGTGAACCTGTCCGTATTGACCCGATCACCGGTAAACCTTTTACCTTTTTTTGCGATCCTGATGGTTTGCCCCTGGAACTTTGCCAGCTCTGAGATGCCCTCAGAGGAAGTGCATAAAGTACCGTTCAGAAAATTGACAACAGCGACAGTCAGAATGATGGCTTGAATGAAGCCGGTTTTCCCGGTAACGTGCCGGATATCAATACCTATAAATAGTTATTACATGGGCCAGAGTCGCGAGTTTTCCGGAAATATTTCTCTGTTTGGTTTCAGTCAGGTGCTGGTGGCATTCAGCGGCGGTCTGGATTCCACAGTGCTGTTGCACGCAGTTGCTGGTTTACGCCAACAGCAGAGTATTGCTGTGCGTGCTGTCCATATCCATCATGGTATCAGCCGTTATGCCGATCAATGGGCAGAGCACTGCCAGTCAGTCTGTCAGACGCTGGATATTCCGCTGGTTGTCAGGAAGGTGACGCTTACCCCCCAAGGGCTGGGGACAGAAGCTTCCGCGCGTCAGGCCAGATATGCGGTATTCGCCGAAATTTTGCAGCGTGAGGAGGCATTATTGACGGCTCATCACCAGGATGATCAATGTGAAACGTTGCTGCTGGCGCTGAAAAGAGGGAGTGGTCCGGCGGGACTGGCGGCTATGCCTGAAGTGTTGCCATTTTCCGCCGGAGCAATTGTCCGGCCATTGCTGGCCTTTACCCGACAACAACTGACCACTTACGCAGAATATCATCAGTTGCAATGGGTCGATGACGACAGTAACAGTGATGCTGGCTACGATCGTAATTTTCTGCGGTTAAATATTCTGCCATTGCTGGAGCAACGCTGGCCTCATTTCCCCGCAGCAGTAGCCCGCAGTGCAGAGCTGTGTGGTGAGCAGGAAACTTTACTGGATGAATTATTACAGGATGAACTCAGCCAGTTAATTACCTTGCGGAAGAGCTTGCTGATATCTCCGCTTACCGAAATGACACCTCTGAAACGAGCAGCAATATTGCGTCGCTGGCTGGCACACTGCGGGGCCTCGATGCCATCGCGTAACCAGTTAGCACAACTTTGGCAGGATGTCGCCTGTAGTCGTGAGGATGCAAACCCTTGTCTGGTGGCGGGGAATGGGGAAATTCGACGTTATAGCAATCAGTTATGGTGGGTCAGGCCCGTCCCGGATTTGCGTAATATACAACTGGAATGGGCTAACCAGAATCAGCCGCTGACCTTGCCGAATCATCTGGGTCAACTGGTGTCTGCTGCTTCTTCTTCTTCGGGGGTTTGCTTACGCAAGCCTGCCGTCAACGAGCATATCTCGGTGCGATTTACCGCTCCGGGCCGTTTGCACATTATGGGCCGTGAACGCGGTCGTGAACTAAAAAAAATCTGGCAGGAGTGTCAGATTCCACCCTGGCAACGGGGTAATACCCCGATACTGTTCTATAACGATGAACCGGTATGTGCTCCCGGTATATTTGTCTGCAAACAGGCACAACCGGCAGAGTTACGGGACCAGCAATGTTGGTATTTACAATGGCAGCAAGGGGAAAAATAAATGTGGGTGTCCGAAAGGAAAAGGGCAGCTGACGGCTGCCCGGGGATGCTTAGCTTTCGCTGATAACTACTGTCCCAATTTCCGGGTGGCTGAAGCTGCTGATACTGTCCAGACGAAGTTCGCGTACTTGTTCGCTCTGTTCGACAATCAGATACTCGACTTTTTTACGCAGCAACAAATCGCTGGCTTTAGCCTCAAGTTTTTCGCCATTTTTCAGTTCAATCATCAGTTCCAGATGATGCTGGCAGGCGAGTTCAAGGTAGTCATAATCATCACAATTGATCGGTTGATAGGTATCATTCATTGACATAGTCGCTCACCGTGAATTCTTAGCGGTAACTCCCGCATAATCCCTGAAAGATGCGTAATATCCGCGCCCTGTACTCTCTGAATACCCTGCAGGCAGGGAGGTATTCATCAGGAGGTGCCTGATGATTTCATCATAGCGTGTGCGTGCTGATTCACAATGTTTATCCACAAAACCTCCTTTTTTTTGGGGCTGGTGATAAAATCCTGTCACTAACAGCCTATGCTGTTGAAGGGATGATCGCAAGAACCTGTGGATCTCAGTCAACGTCTTCCGAAATACATATTCGGGTTATCGGTCGTGTCCTGCTTTCCGTTACAATAGCCGGAATCTGTTATCGGAGGGGCCATGGCCTTAAAAGCAACCATCTATAAAGCGGCAGTCAATATTGCCGATCTCGACCGGCAATATTTTTCTGATGTGCAACTGACACTGGCCCGACATCCTTCTGAGACTCAGGAGCGCATGATGCTGCGTTTGCTGGCATGGATACTCAATGCGGATGAGTATTTACAGTTCACTAAAGGTCTGTCCGCTGAAGAAGAACCTGAAATCTGGCTGCATTATGATTATGGCTCGGTAAAGTTGTGGATTGAACTGGGGTTACCCGAGGAGCGGCGTCTGAAAAAAGCGTCTGCGCTCGCAGGGCAGGTTGTGCTGTATGCCTACAGTGAACGCGCGGCTCAGGTATGGTGGCAGCAAAACCAGAGTAAGTTAACTGCCCTGTCTAATCTCAGTATCTGGTATATCGATGATCAACAACTGGGGAAACTGAGTGAGTTTGCCAGTCGGAACATGAATCTGCAGGTTACTCTTCAGGAGGGTATCATCTGGTTGTCGGACGGAGAACGCCATACAGAATTGCAATTACATCACTGGCAGGCGGCTAAATGATTGAGGTAACCCGCAGGATTAGCCTTGAGCTGGAAGATATCCATTTCAGCGCGATTCGTGCGCAGGGCGCAGGAGGGCAACATGTCAATAAAGCGTCTACTGCGGTACATCTGCGGTTTGATATCCGGGCGTCTAAACTATCCGAAGAGATTCAGCAGAAGCTGCTCAGTGTTAACCATCATCTAATCACTGCGGAAGGTGTGGTGGTGATAAAGTCGCAGTCCTTCCGGAGTCAGGATAAAAACAAAGCTGAGGCGATACAGCGACTGGTCGATCTTATCCGTGAACTTACCTTCGAAGAGGCACCTCGTAAAGCGACCCGTCCGACCCGTGCATCTAAAGTCAGGCGACTGCAGTCGAAATCCCGTCAGTCAGCCACTAAAAGTTTACGTGGTAAAGTTCGCGATTTGGGATAATCTTCAGCAGAACTGAAACAAAAAAACACATCCGCAAGGATGTGTTTTTTCATGGGTCCGGAAAACCAGGACAGTTTAGCAGGATTAACCGATTTGAGCGGTCAGATACTCAACGATTTCGCTGGTCTTAATCATCTGCTTTTCAGATTCACGACGATTCTTATACTCAATCTCTTGGTTATCCAGATTCCGATCCCCGATAACAATAGTATGAGGAACCCCGATCAGTTCCATATCGGCAAACATAACGCCCGGACGCTCTTTACGATCGTCAAGAATGACGTCAATTCCCTTAGCGCTTAACTGCTGATATAACTCTTCAGCCAGTTGCTGGACACGGAATGATTTGTGCATATTCATGGGCAGAATAGCGACCTGGAAAGGTGCCAGAGCGTCAGGCCAGATAATTCCTCGCTCATCATGATTCTGCTCAATGGCTGCAGCAACGATACGGGTAATGCCGATACCATAACAACCCATCGTCAGTACCTGATTACGTCCGTCTTCTCCCTGAACGGTAGCTTTCATCGCTTCAGAGTATTTAGTACCCAGCTGGAAGATATGTCCAACTTCGATACCACGTTTAATCTGCAGCACACCTTTTCCATCCGGGCTGATATCACCTTCTACCACATTACGGATATCGGCTACTTTCGCTTCCGGCAGGTCACGACCCCAGTTAATACCGAACCAATGTTGATCATCAATGTTAGCTCCGGCACTGAAGTCGCTCATTTTAGCGACAGTACGGTCAGCAATCACCGGCAGAGTGAGACCTACGGGGCCCAGTGAACCGGCTCCTGCACCCAGCTCACTACGTAATTCTTCTTCGGTAGCGAATGTCAGAGGGACTGCGACTTCCGGGAGTTTCTCTGCTTTGACTTCGTTAAGCTGGTGGTCACCACGAACCAGTAATGCTACCAGTCGATGTCCGCTCTCTTCAGAAGCTTTAACCAGTAATGTTTTCACCGTTTTATCAACAGGGATATCAAACTGCTCAACCAGTTGTGCAATGGTTTTTGCGTTAGGGGTATCGACACGGGTCATTGTCTGTGTAGCTGCCGGGCGCTCTCCTGCTGGGGCAACCGCTTCTGCCAGTTCGATATTAGCGGCATAATCTGACTCACTAGAGAAGATCACATCGTCTTCTCCATTTTTCGCCAATACCTGGAATTCATGTGAGGCATTACCGCCAATTGATCCTGTATCCGCCTGTACAGCACGGAAATCCAGCCCCATACGGCTGAAAGATTGGCTGTACGCACGATACATCGCATCGTAGGTTTCCTGTAAAGATTCCTGTGACGTGTGGAAAGAGTAGGCATCTTTCATAATAAACTCACGGGAACGCATGACTCCGAAACGTGGGCGCACTTCATCACGGAATTTGGTCTGAATCTGATACAGGTTTAGTGGTAGCTGTTTATATGAACTCAGTTCATTACGGATTAAATCAGTAATCACTTCTTCATGGGTCGGACCAAGTACAAAAGGTCGCTCGTTACGATCATTAATGCGCAGCAACTCCGGGCCATATTGTTCCCAGCGCCCACTTTCCTGCCACAGGTCGGCAGGCTGCACTACTGGCATGCTGATTTCAATGGCACCGGCATTATCCATTTCCTCTCGTACGATAGTCTCGACTTTTCTGAGAACACGAATACCTGTGGGCAGCCAGGTATACAACCCGGATGCCAGTTTGCGGATCATGCCGGCACGCAGCATTAACTGATGGCTGATCACTTCAGCATCAGACGGAGTCTCCTTAAGAGTGGAGAGCAAGTATTGAGAAGTACGCATTAATTTAATATTCCAGTTAACGGAAGATCGGATAAGAGACTATTTTTGGCTGATGGCTAGTGTATCAGTGAGTGACTCTGTCAAAAAGCGTGTTTTAACCAGGTTCGATAGCAAAAACCTCATTACTCCCGGACGTTACCCTCCAGCGAACATTAAAATCCAGCAGCCTGGCGGCATACTCATGATTATCTTCGCTGTTTTTTCGGTAAGCAGGGCGCGGATCCTGGGCCAGCACTTCAGACAAAAATTGTGTCAAATGGGGGTAGCGACCGGCTAGATGCTGCAACTGCTGTTGTACTTCTGCGGTAAATATTACCGGCATACAGGCTTCTGGCGCCTGTTGTGCATAGCCAGCTCTGGCATCAGGGATAGCTTCGGCGAACGGGAGGTAAGGTTTGATATCTACCACGGGTGTACCGTCAACCAGATCCAGACTGCCCAGTTCCAGAATAACCTGTTGCTTAGCAATTCGTATTCCGTCAAGGGCTACCAGTGACATTCCCAACGGGTTAGGCCGAAAAGTGGAACGTGAAGCAAAAACGCCCATTCTCTGATTGCCGCCGAGGCGGGGAGGGCGAACGGTTGGATTCCAGCCCTGAGTCATAGTCTGGTGAAAAATAAACATAACCCATAGATGACTGAAGTTATCCAGCCCCCGGACTGCATCACTTTGGTTATAAGGAGGTAGCAGATGCAATTCCCCACTACCCTGAGTAATCAGCCCGGGCTGACGCGGTACAGCAAATTTTTCTTTCCATGGGGAGTGAATCACCCCGATTTGCTGGAAGGTAAATCCGGTCATTGGTTAGTAACTTTCAGTGCCGAGCCCTGGCACACCGCCTGACGATAACAGCCGGGTGTTGTAGTAATGACAGCACACTGGTGCAATAACACAGCGTTGGCCTTCAACGCTGAGGCCTTAATCTGCATGCGCTTCCGGGCAGTATTAATATTAGCCGGTGAACCCTGAGAATCAGACTGGCAATCTTCGCCTGAAACTTCTCCTAAATCACGGAACGGCTTATTGACCAGATCGGTAGGATTGGTATAAATCTGTACCGGAGCTGTCCGGCGTACCGGTCGGCTGCGCTCGGGCTCATAATTTTTGCCGGAGGTTAGCGGCTGATGTTGCGCTGGTGTTTTCTGTTGAACAGAACAGCCTGTCAGCATTAACGCAAACACGCAAAGCGGGAACAGACGCATGGAAATACCCTCATAGAATAGAATTGCGGCTATTGAAACAAGAGAGTGAAAAAATAACAAGTCGCAGGAACGGATAAATAAAAAGGGCGGCATTCCTGCCACCCTTATTTCTGAGCTATCCCCGGCTTACCAGCCCTTGACAGCTCCTCCATTGAAGATTTTACTTGCAGCTTCGGCAACTTCGTCAGACTGATATGCCTTAACGAATTCTTTCACATTTTCCGCGTCTTTATTATCTTCGCGGGCAACAATCAGGTTCACATAAGGCGAATCTTTATCTTCAACAAAAATTCCGTCTTTTTCCGGAGTCAGCCCAATCTGGCTGGCGTAAGTAGTATTGATTACGGCCAGAGTGATTTTATCGTCGTCCAGTGAACGTGGTAACTGTGGTGCTTCGAGTTCAACAATTTTCAGGTGTTTTGGATTGTCGGTAATATCCAGTGCGGTAGGCAACAGGCCAACACCTTCTTTCAGTTTAATCAGGCCCACTTTCTGCAGCAGCAGCAGTGAACGTCCCAGGTTTGTCGGGTCATTCGGGATAGCAATCTGAGCTCCGTCCTGCAGTTCACTCAGTGATTTAATTTTCTTAGAATAACCGGCAATCGGATAAACGAAGGTATTTCCTACCGGAACCAGTTTATAACCACGATCTTTAATTTGCTGATCCAGATAAGGTTTATGTTGGAAAGCATTCAGATCGATATCACCTTTGCTCAGGGCTTCGTTTGGCAGCACATAATCATTAAAGGTTACCAGTTCTACGTCCAGACCATACTTCTCTTTTGCGACTTTCTGTGCAACTTCAGCGACCTGCTGTTCTGCACCGGCAATAACACCGACTTTGATATGATGCTGGTCTTCTTTATTTTTCTGGTCACAGCCTGCCAGTGCGATAACACCGATCAGGGCACCCAGTGCGGCCATTTTCTTAAAGGTAGAGGTCATAAGTTGTCCTTAATAAAAATTATTTAAATGTCTTATTTATGGGTGACAGCACGTACAATGCGGTCACCGCCAAACTGAATTAAATACACCAGAATAACTAACAATACTAATACCGTATTCATCACTAAGGCGTTATATCCGATATAACCGTACTGGATACCGATTTGTCCGAGACCGCCGGCACCCACCGCTCCGCCCATGGCTGAGTAACCGACCAGTGTGATAAGTGTAATTGTCGCAGCATTAATCAGTCCCGGTAATGCTTCCGGCAGCAGGACTTTACGGATGATTTGTAACGGCGTTGCCCCCATGGCTCGCGAAGCTTCAATCAGACCGGCGGGAAGTTCCAGTAAGGTATTCTCTACCATACGTGCAATAAAAGGAGCTGCACCGATAGTTAACGGAACAATAGCGGCCTGTAATCCAATAGACGTTCCGACCAGAACCCGGGTAAAGGGGATCATCCAGACCAGTAAAATAATAAAGGGTATGGAGCGAAAAATGTTAACAATCGCGGATATTGTGCGGTAAAGCGATTTGTTTTCAATAATCTGGCCGGGGCGGGTGACATACAGCAGTACACCGACAGGCAGGCCTATCACAAAACCAAAGAATCCCGAAACAAAAGTCATTACCAGTGTTTCCCAGACCCCACCGGCCAGTAACCAAATCATGGCCTCAGACATACCCTAATACCTCTGCTTTTACATGTTGTTCACGAAGCCATTCGATGGCTGCCTGACTTTTTTCCTGCTCACCGCTAATTTCAGTGAGCATAATCCCGAATTTTACCCCACCGGCATAATCCATCTGAGCGCTGATAATATTGCAGTCAACAGTGAAACGTCGGGCGACTTCTGAAAGTAACGGTGCATCAACTGATTCGCCGGTAAATTCCAGACGCAGAAGTGGGATATTACCTTCTGTTGCTATGCTGCTTAGACGTTGCTGATAGTCATCAGGAATATCAAGATGCAGGGTTGACTGAATAAACTGCTGTGCCAGCGGGGTTTTAGGATGCGAGAAAACTTCACTGACCTGATCTTTTTCAATCAGTTTACCCTGACTGATGATGGCCACCTGATCACAGATCCGCTTAACCACATCCATTTCATGGGTAATCAACATGATAGTCAGACCCAGGCGGCGGTTAATATCTTTTAGCAGCTCCAGGATTGAACGGGTCGTTGCCGGATCAAGCGCACTGGTGGCCTCATCACAGAGTAGCACCTTGGGATCACTGGCCAGAGCACGGGCAATAGCTACCCGCTGCTTTTGCCCACCAGAAAGGTTAGACGGACGGGACTGATGTTTGTCAGCCAGACCGACTAAGTCCAGCAGTTCGGTAACCTTACGGTTAATTTCTTCGCGTGGACGGTTTTCCAGTTCCAGTGGCAGGGCCACATTGCCAAATACGGTACGTGAATTCAGCAGGTTAAAGTGCTGAAAGATCATACCAATCTGCCGGCGTGCCAGGGTCAGTTGCTTTTCTGAAAATGCCGTCAGCTCCTGGCCATCGACCACAACCCGCCCGGAGGTCGGGCGTTCCAGTAAATTGACACAGCGGATAAGAGTGCTTTTACCGGCACCTGACGAGCCGATAACACCGTAAATCTGGCCGGCAGGAACATGCAGACTGACATCGGACAACGCCGTGATCGTCTGAGTGCCTTGCCTGAAGACCTTGCTGATGTTTTCTAATTTAATCATCTAATTAATCGTTGTTTTGTAAGATTATTCCGTGGGTATCAGACATAAACGCAGAGACAATGTCTGTCAATGCGTGGATGTTAAGGCATCCAGACGTCTAAATCAATGAAAGTCTTATCGCCATTAAGCATATCTGATAGCTATCTGATCGGCGTCAAAAGCCTGGCGTGTTTTCCTGAAGATAAAGGAGGCTTTTTTAATGCCACTGAGCTTCCCTCAGGTATAAGTAGTGGTAGAGACTGGTCTGGTGGTTGTCTTTCCGAACCGATATTGGCTCACCTGTAAATAATCAGCTCTCTGCACATGGTCATTATGCCGGTTATTGTATGGAGTGAGATAGCTTAGGGAAATTCCCTCTGATTATCTTATTGATATATATATGTGTAAATATCAATGAAAACTGGTGTAAGAGCTTCATGCCCAAGCCCGGGGCGGCCTTGCCATATAGATGAAAGAAATTTGAGAACAGACCGTACTCTCATCTTAAAGGATCATTGCCTGGCCTAAGCTGGTACTGCTCTTCAGGATAGCTGAACGTTGCAGATGACCCTCCGGCTTTTAATGCACTTACACAAACGATCATGCGATAATGCACCGGGTTAAACAGAGGAGTGAATGAGTGACGAACAAAATACCGGCAATTTTCCTGGACCGTGATGGCACAATTAATATCGATCATGGTTTTGTCCATCAGATAGATGACTTTCAGTTTATTGAAGGTGCTATTGAAGCGATGCAGGAACTGAAAGCGATGGGCTATGCGCTGGTGGTCGTGACCAATCAGTCTGGCATCGCACGTGGAAAATATACCGAAGATCAGTTTATGCAATTAACGGAGTGGATGGACTGGTCTCTGGCTGACAGGGGAGTTGATCTGGATGGTATTTACTATTGTCCACATCATCCTGAAGGTGTGGTCGCCGAATACAGGCAACAATGTGATTGCCGTAAACCGCAGCCAGGTATGCTGCTGTCAGGGCAGAAACAGCTGAATATCGATATGGCCGCTTCTTATATGGTAGGCGATAAGAGGGAAGATATGCTGGCTGCCCTGGCAGCAGGCGTCGGACATAAAATACTGGTGCGCAGTGGCCAGCCTCTAAACGCAGATAGTGAATCTGCGGCAGATGTGGTGCTAAACAGCCTGGCAGAACTGCCTGGTTTGATTAAAAACACCGCAAAATGACCCTGATCTGCTTAATTTTGTATGAACTTTCAGCAGTCAGAAAAAAAATACTGATTTGGACTTGCGCTCCTGAAAACATTCCCTATAATGCGCTCCCACTGACACGGCAAAGCGCGATGCGCCAAGGCGTGACAGGGACTGAAGTGATTCGGTCCGGAGAAAAAAATCACGAAATAGTGGTT